>NZ_JAZHPF010000011.1 GCF_036543075.1 Deinococcus sp. YIM 134068 | reverse complement strand
GCAAAAGTGTTCTGGGCTGGTGGCTGCGTCTGAGCGCGAAGGTGGCAGCGCACAACCTCCTGATTCAACTCAAGGCCCGTTGGGGTCGTCCGCTAGGTGCCCACCTTGATCTCGTCGCCCTTCCCTGACCCGTATTGCACATCAAGCGTTCAAGGGGGAGGAGCAAAAAGCAAAGGCTCAAGCATCCGTCCCCGGCCCTCATTCCTAACGCCTAACCCCTCATCCCTCCCTCTCAATGCAGCGGCACATGCCCCGGAAACCCGATCAGCCAGTCGAGCAGGTCGCCCACCATCGCCGAGGCCGTGACCATGCCGCCCGCCCCACCCCCCGCGAAGATCAGGGTGCCGCTCTCCTCACCCTCGTAGACCAGCGCATTGCGGCTCGCGCCCGCCGTGCAGAGGGGGTGGGCCTCGGGAAGACGCTGCGGCGCGACGCTGGCCCGCCAGCCGTTCCCGTCCCGCGCGAGTTCGGCCACGAGCTTGATGCGCTGGCCCGCCGCCCGCGCCCCTGCCACGTCGC
Source organism: Deinococcus sp. YIM 134068 (assembly GCF_036543075.1). NCBI lineage: Bacteria > Thermotogati > Deinococcota > Deinococci > Deinococcales > Deinococcaceae > Deinococcus > Deinococcus lichenicola. The sequence goes on along the minus strand of NZ_JAZHPF010000011.1, from coordinate 118,431 downwards.
CCAGCGTCACGTCCTCGATGCCCTGAATCTGGAGGGCGCTGTACGGGAAGTTCCCGTCCACGCAGAAGCGGGCGAGGACCGTGAGCTTGTGCGCCGTGTCGAAGCCACCGACATCGAGGGTGGGCGGGTCCTCGGCGTATCCGAGCGCCTGGGCCTCCTCCAGCGCCGCCGCGTAGGTCCTGCCGCCCTCCATCTGGGTGAGGATGTAGTTGCAGGTGCCGTTGAGGACGGCTTGCAGGCGGACGAAGGTACTCGCGCGCAGGACGGTGCTCATCGGGCCGATGACGGGGGTGCCCGCCATCACCGAGGCCTCGTAGTAGAGGCGACCGTCCAGCGCGTGTTCGCGCAGCTCGTCCCAGCGTTCGGCGAGGAGGGCCTTGTTCGCGGTGATGACGGGGCGGTCGGAGCGCAGGTAGGGCCGCAGTAGTTCGAGGGGCCGCTCGATGCCGCCCATCGCCTCGATGACCACGCCGCACTCCTGGAGGAAGGTGGGATCGGCGGTGAGCGGCGTGCCGTCGGGAACGGTGCGGCTCCTGGCCGGGTCGCGCACGAGCACGCCCGCCACCTCCACCCGCACGCCGAGGTTGTCGAAGATGTCCTTGCGGCGCTCCAGCAGACGCAGCACGTCCTGTCCCACCGTGCCGCATCCCAGCACGCCCACCGTGACGGTTCTCATGGGTCGGAATGTAACGCGGGTGGGAAGGGCGGCGGCGGGGAGGGTTAGACGGAGCGATCAGCCGTCAGCTCTCAGCGGTCAGCACGGGGCCGGGAGATTCGCCCTCTTCACCGCAGGCGCGTGATGGGAACGAGAAACCGGGCAGCGTCGTCCACGCCCTCATCCGCAACCTCTCTCGCCTCCTCCCCCTTGTGAAATTGCATCCCCCTTCCGGTCGCCCCAGGGGGCCGGGCGCTAGACTGGGTTCATGAAGCCTGTGTCCATCCTGTCGTCCTTTGGGTCGCGTCCGCCGTGGTGAGGGGCGCGGGAAGTGGGGGCCGCCTGGAAGAGCTGGCCTCCGAGTTCGGCATGGTCGAGCGGGCGCTGGGTGACCCGGCGGCGCTGGCGGACGGGCGGGAGTACGCCCGCCTGACCCGCCGCCACCGCGAGCTGCTGCCGCTCGTCACCCTCTACCGCGAGCGGGAGGCGCTGAATGACGATCTGGCGGGTGCCCGCGAACTCCTCGCCGACCCCGACATGCGCGAACTCGCGGCGGGCGAGATCGAGACCCTGACGGCCCGCCTCGCGGAGATCGAGTCGGAGCTGGAAGTCCTCCTGCTGCCCACCGACCCGGACGACTCCAAAGATGTGATCCTGGAGCTGCGGGCCGGGGCGGGCGGAGCGGAGGCGGGGCTGTTCGTCACCGACCTGCTGCGGATGTATACGCGGTATGCCGAGGGCGTGGGACTCAAGCTGAACGTCCTCGACGCCGCCGAGAGCGATCTGGGCGGCGCGAGCAAGGTCGTGGCGGAGGTGACGGGGGAGTTCGCCTTTCGGGCCTTCAAGTGGGAGCGGGGCGTCCACCGGGTTCAGCGCGTGCCCGCCACCGAGTCGCAGGGCCGCATCCACACGAGTACGGTGACGGTCGCCGTGCTGCCGGAGGCCGAGGCGGGCGAGGTGCATCTGGACCTCTCCGACGTGCGAATTGACGTATTCCGCTCGCAGGGCGCGGGTGGGCAGGGCGTGAACACCACCGACTCCGCCGTCCGTGCCGTGTACCGCGCCGGAACCCCCGACGAGATCGTGGTCGTGTGTCAGGACGGGAGAAGCCAGATCAAGAACCGCGAGAAGGCCCTCCTCGTCCTCACCTCGCGCCTCGCCGAGCGGGAGCGGGCGGCCCGCGAGGAACGGGAGCGCACCGAGCGCGCCTCGCAGGTCGGCACGGGTGAGCGCAGCGAGAAGATTCGCACCTACAACTACCCGCAAAACCGCGTCACCGATCACCGGCTGGAGGGCGACTCCAAGAACTTCGCGCTGGAGGGCGTGGTGGCGGGCGGGCTGGCCCCGGTCGTGGCAGCCCTGGCCCGTGACGAGCGCGAGCGGCAATTGCTGGAGATGGGCGGCAGCGAGCGGGCGAACGGGGGCGGACAGTATGGGGCGGCGTGATCTCCTCGTCGCGGCGGGCGTGCTGCGCGACCGCTTCGGTCGGGTGCTGCTCGTCGGCAACGACTGGCAGGGCCTCGGGCGGGTACGCTACACCCTGCCGGGCGGCGTGGTCGAGAGCGGCGAGACGCTGCTGGAGGCCCTCTACCGCGAGATCGCCGAGGAGACGGGCCTGAAGCTCACGGGCATCAAGCATATGGCGTACACGGTCCACATCGAGGACGAGCGCCGGGGGGAACGGGCCATCGCCGTCGCGTTCGAGGCGACGTGGGAGGGCCTGCTCAATCCCGCCGACCCCGACGGCTTTATCGTGGAGGCCCGCTTCTGCACCCCCGACGAGGCCATCGAGCGGCTGGAATCCCCTCCCATGCGCGAGCCGCTGAGCGACTACCTCCGCACGGGCGAGCCGGGCCGCTTCTACGCCTTCAAGGGCTGGGACGGACGCGGTGGCCTGCGCGTGCCCCCGCTGAAGTCGGAAACGTCGTCGCGGTGAGGGTAGGGCAGCCAGCAGCTAACAGGGAAGCGGGGTAGGCCACGGACTGGATAGAGTTGATGGTACTTGAGACTTGTCCCGGTCCTTCGCCTCTCCGAATGATGTAAAGGCAAAACAGTCTCTCTTTAGCTCTCAGCAGAGGACTGACAACAACACGCATAGGGGTACAGGAAGACGTGGTTTTTACTCCTCCCCCTTGAGGGGGGAGGCTGGGAGGGGGTGAACAGGCAGCGCGTCCCCGGAGGACAGACCGTCAACCCACATTTCCATCCAGAGCCGAGACGGTGGCAGGCGACCTCTCCTCTATCTCGCTGGCAGCTGAAAGCTGGCCGCTCCCCTCGCTATCTCTTCACCTCGTCCCGCCCCCGTGCCACGTCACGCACTCCGCGCCGCCCGAAGGCGTGGGCGAGGTCGCGCTCACTGAGCCGCAGGGTCGTGGGCCGTCCGTGCGGGCACGACCAGGGCTGCTCGCAGCCGCTCAGGGAGGTCAGAACCGCCTCTCCCCGGTCGCCGTCGAGCATTCCGGCCTTCATCGCGGGGGCGCAGGCGAGGCGGGCGAGGACGTGGCGGCGCGGGTCGGGGCTGTCGCCCAGCGCGGCCTCCACGATCTCCTCGTGCAGCCGGGGCACGGGCAGCGCGGCGAGGACGGCGGGCAGGGCACGCAGCCGGGCGAGACCCGCCCCGAAGTCCTCGATGACGAGGCCCCACCCCCGCAACTCGGCCCCACGTTCGTGTAGCCGGGCGACCTGCTCGGGCGTGAGGTGCAGGAGTTCGGGTTCGGGCAGCTCGACGGGCGGTGCCGCACCAAGCGCGCGGGTAAATCGCTCGTACAGGGCGCGTTCGTGCGCCGCGTGCGCGTCCACTACCCACAGGTCGCCCTCCCCTTGAGCCAGGAGATACAGCTCCTGATAGACGCCGACGAGGGTGAGGTCGGGAAAGTTGCCCCGCGTCGGCGCGGTCTGCGGCGCGGGCGGAGCGATGAGGGCGGGCGCACTCCGGGCGAGCGGGTGGGCGGCCAGCGCCCCCGCCACCGCCTCGCGCACGCGGGCCGCCACGCCGGGCAGGTCGGCCAGCGCGACCACCTGCTTGGCCGGGTGGACGTTCGGGTTGTGGTCCTCTGGAGCGATGCGGAGGTCCAGCACGCACAGCGGCGCGACCCCCGAGGGGATGAGTTCCGCGAAGCCCTCGATCACGGCCTTTTCCAGCTCGGGTGGGGCCAGCACGGGCCGACCGTTCACGCTGAAATGCATCCGGTCGCGGCGGGCGCGGGTGAGTTCTGGGCGGGAGACGACGCCGCACACGCCGTCCGCGTCCACGCGCAGCACGCGGTTGGCGCTCAGCGGCCCGTACACGCTCGCCACCGCGCCCCGGTGGTCGGCGGGCGCGTGGGTGAGGCGGGCTTCACCGTCCACGCTCAGCCGCCAGTGGAGACCGGGCCAGTGCAGCACGTAGCGGCCCACGAGCGCCGTGATCTCGCGCGCCTCCACGCCCGCCGGGGCCTGCGTGCGGAGGCGGGCGGGCAGCCGGGCGAAGAGGTTCCGCACCGTCACCGTCGTTCCTGCCGGGGCCGAGGTGCGCCGCAGGGTCACGTCCTCCCCCGCCGCGAGGACCTCCGCCGCCCCCACCTGTGACGCGGGCCGGGTGACGAGGTGCAGCTCGCCCGCCTGCGCCGCCGCCCACAGCGCCTCGCCCCGGAAGCCGAGGGTGGTGACGCGCTCGACCGCGCCCGCCTCCGGCTCCAGCTTGCTCGTCGCGTGGCGCACGGGCGCGAGGGCCACCCCGTCCGCCGCGATGCCCACCCCGTTGTCCCGCACCCGCGTCAGCAGGAGGCCGCCGCCCTCCACGTCCACCTCGATGCGGGTGGCCCCGGCGTCCAGCGCGTTCTCCACGAGTTCGCGCACCACGTCGAGCGGGCGCGAGACGACCTCGCCAGCGGCGATCAGCCGGGCGACATGGGGGGGGAGGACGCGGATGGTCATAGGGAGAGAGGGAGCAGCAGGCAGAAAGCGAAGGGGGAAGGACAGAGGAGGGTGACGCGATCACAGCGGATGTCTTGCTCCTCCCCCCTCGTGGGGGAGGCCGGGAGGGGGGAACGGGCACGCCGTCCCAGCGCACTCCACCGAAAGACACCCTGTTCCAACCCCGTTTGAAGCGGGATCAAGTGGGGAACAGGAGCGACCGACCTCATAAGCTCCTAACCTCCCGTTCCCCTTCCTCCGCCGCCTGCCGCGCCTCGCGCTGCCACTTGTGCAGCACCTCCAGCGCCGCCATCGGGGTCAGACGGCTCAGGTCGAGCGTGGCGAGTTCGCGGGTGAGCTTGCGGTCGTCGCCCCCGGTGTTCAGGGCCGTCAGCAGGCGGGCCGCGCGGGTCGTCACGGGTGCGGGCAGTCCGGCGAGGCGGGCGACCTCCACCCCGTAGGACTGCCGGGCCGCGCCGGGAATGACCTGATGGTAGAAGGTGAGGCCCCCGGCGTCCCCATTGCCATCCAGCACAGTCTCCTCGGCGGCGACGTGCAGGTTCACGAGGCCGGGATGGTCGGCCTCCAGCCGCGTCAGCTCAAAGTAGTGGGTGGCGAAGAGGGTGTGGGCGCGCGTGGCGTGCAGGTGTTCGAGGGCCGCCTGCGCGATGGCGAGGCCGTCGAGGGTGGAGGTCCCGCGCCCCACCTCGTCGAGGATGACGAGACTGCGGTGGGTCGCCCCGTGCAGGATGGCGGCGAGTTCGCTCATCTCCACCATGAAGGTGCTGCGCCCGCCCGCGAGGTCGTCGCTCGCCCCGATACGCGTGTGGATGGCGTCGTACACGGGCAATTCGGCGTGGTCGGCGGGCACGAAGGAGCCGACCTGATGGAGCAGGGCGCAGAGGGCCACCGTGCGGAGGTAGGTACTCTTGCCCGCCATATTCGGCCCGGTCAGGAGGAGGGTGTGCTGGCGGTCGCTCAAGTGCGCGTCGTTGGGCACGAAGCGTCCGCCCGTCGCTCGCTCGACGACGGGGTGACGGGCCTGCACGAGCCGCGCCTCCGTTCCCGTCACCGTCCGGGGCCGCGCCCAGCCGCGCTCCACGGCGAGTTCGGCCAGCGCCGCGACCACATCGAGGTCGGCGACCGCACCCGCCGCCTCCGCGAGCGCGTCCGCGTGGGCGGCGAGGCCCGCGCGCAGTTCGGTGAAGACTTCGAGTTCGAGCCGCCCCGCCGCCGTCTCCAGCCGGGCGATCTCGCGCTCACGCTCGCGCAGGTCGGGGCGGGTGAAGCGGGCGCGGTCCTTGAGGGTGGCGATCTGGCGGTAGTCGGCGGGAACCTTGCCGAGGTGGGGGCCGTTCACTTCGAGGTAGTACCCGAAGACGTTGTTGAAGCCGACCTTCAGGCTGCCGATGCCCGTCCTGGCCCGCTCGCTCGTCTCCAGTTCCGCGAGCCAGGCGCGGTGCCCCAGCGCGTCACTTCTCAGCCCGTCGAGTTCCGCGTGGAAGCCGTCGCGGATCAGGCCGCCGTCCCCGATGCGGATGGGCGGGTCGTCCACGAGCGCGGCGCGGATGAGCGTCACCACGTCGGGCAGGGCACCGAGGCGGGCGCGGATGCCGCCGAGCAGCCCGTCCTGCGCGTCGAGCAGCCGCGACGCCTCGGGCAGCAGGTCGAGGGTGCGGGCGAGCGAGGCGACCTCGCGCGGGGTGGCCCGCTGGGTGGAGACGCGGGCGGCGAGGCGCTCGAGGTCGTGCGCCCGGTACAGCAGCGCCCGCACGGCCCCGCGCAGGTCGGCGGCGCGGGTCAGCGTCTCCACCGCGTCCAGCCGCGCCCGGATGCTGAGTTCGTCGAGGAGGGGGGCGCGCAGCCACGCCCGCAGTCTCCGCCGCCCGCCCGCCGTGCGCGTCTCCGCGAGCACGTCCATCAGGGTGACGCCCTGGGGGGCCTGAGCTTGAAATACTTCCAGCGCCCGCGCCGCCGCGTCGGGCAGCCGCATGTGCGCGCCCGGCTCGAAGCGCACGACCCGGCGCACCATCTCCAGCCGCCCCTGCTGGGTCAGCCGCGCGTAGCCGAGGACCGCCCCGCACGCCCGCACGAGGGCCGCACTCGTCAGGGAGCCGGGCACCTCGCCCAGCGTCCCTTTCAGTTCCGCCCGCGTGCCCTCCTCGTCGAAGTTGGCGGGCGAGAGCATGACGGGAAAGCGGGTCTGGAAGTCGGCGAGCAGGGCCGGATTGCCCGACAGCTCCGGCGCGAGCAGCACCTCCCGCGCCCGGTGCCGCGCGAGTTCGTCGTACAGCGCGGTGCGCGTGTGGAAGGCGGCGCAGCGGAACTCCCCCGTGGACACGTCGAGGAGCGCCAGCGCGTACCCGTCCCCCGTCGCCACCGCCGCGAGGTAGTTCTCATCGGCGGTCAGGTGCCGCTCCTCGGTGACGGTGCCCGGCGTGAGGAGTTGCGTCACCTTGCGGTCCACCAGCCCCGACCCCGGCTCCTCGATCTGGTCGGCGACGGCCACGCGCACGCCCGCCGCGAGCAGCCGTTCCACGTTGCCGTCGAGCGCGCGCAGGGGCACGCCCGCCATCGGGGTCGAGAAGTCCCGGCTGCTCTTGTGCGTCAGCGCGATGCCCAGCAGACGGGCGGCGCGTTCGGCGTCCTCCCCGAAGGTCTCGTAGAAGTCGCCGACCTGAAACAGCAGCAGGAAGTCGGGGTGCTTGTCCCGCAGCGCCACGTACTGTTCGAGCATCGGCGGCAGCACCCCCGATCCCGTCCCCTTCAGCACGCTTTGCGGTACGCCCACCGGCATGGGGGGAGGATAACGCACGGCGTTCTGTTGTGGACGGAACGGCGGTCGCAATTGAGGAAGGAGTTGATCTACGGGCTGGCACGGGAACGAAGAGGACGACCCCACCCCGACCGTGTTTCCGTCACCAAACACAGCCGTAAGGAAACTGTCGGAGGCCGGGGCCGACTATGTGACCGTATGGCCGTGACCGTGAAGTGGTTGACTCCAGAGCAGGCGCACGCCGGGCCGAGGCTGACCCTCACGCCCGGCGGCAACACCTCCATGGCCCTGCGGGGGGGCACCCTGTACGTCCGCCCCCGGCCCGGCGCGGGCCTCACCGCCTGCGACCACGACCGCGCCGCCGCGCTCGGTCACGTCTTCGAGGGGGAGGCCGCCCCCTGGTCCTCGTGGAGCGAAGCCACCCCTTCCCTCCCCAGCGCGCCCACCCGCGACCCGCGCGCCACGCTGATGCTCGGCCTCCACGCCCTGCTGCCCGGCTATACGTGGGACGTGCAGGCGGGACCGCCCGACATGCCCCTCCTGATCAGCGCCGACAGCGCCGAGGGGGCCGTGACCGTGCGCGTCACCCACGCCACCTACCGCCGTCACCGCACCTCCGCCACCCTCGTCTGTGACATCGCGGAAGCGGTACAACGGCGGGTGGAGCGGGAGCCGGTGAGCCTGCTGACCCTCTAGAGCAATTGATATAAGAATGGTCATGCTGAGCGTCAGCGAAGCATCCAGAGATGGGAGGGAAGAGGCCCTTCGCTTCGCCCAGGGTGACGACCGATCTTCTCTTCACCGTTTTAGGGACGGGGGTCGCCAGTCGCCAGTATCCAGTCACCAGAGAACGCTTGAGCTGAGTCACGGTTTGAGGAGGAGCGTTTCTCGCCGTCCAGCAGGACGAGTTACACATACCCCCTCTGCCAGCAGCTCTCCGAGTCCCCCACAAGGAGGGAAGACGACCCGTCCCTTCACCCTGCACCGCGTCCCGCCCCACGCTTTCTCCTCGCCCCCGCGCCTAGCATGACCGCATGAGCTATCACCCCTACGATCCGCGCATGGCCTTCGACCCCGAGCGCAAGCTCACCGACGGCGACGTTCACGACCTCAAGCCGGAGGGCTGGTGGGGGGACGACGGCAAGCTCTACCGGGACTTCGCCTTCGAGACGTATGGGGCGGGGGTGGACTTCGTGGTGCGGGTGGCGGCGCTCGCGGAGGAGCAGGGCCACCACCCCGACCTCCGGCTGTCCTACCGCCGGGTGCGCGTCCTCTACTTCACCCACGACGCGGGCGGCGTGACCAGCCTCGACATTGAGGGTGCGCGGGCGGTCAACGACCTCGCGGCGGAGATGGCCCGGCCTTGAAGCTCCAGATTCCCGACGCGGACGTGCTGTGGGACTCGCTGCCGGACGAGCGGCGGCACGAGATCGAGGTGACGGTCGCGCCGGGCGACCTCGACGACCTGCACCACGTCAACAACACGGTGTACCTCGCGTGGTGCGAGGCGGTGGCCCGCGCCCACGCCCTGCGCCTCGGCATGGGCACGGAGACGCTGATCGCGCTCGGGGCCGTGCCTGTCGCCCGGCAGCACACCATCGTCTACCACCGCCCCGCCCTCCTCGGCGACCGGGTGCGCGTCCGCACGGCCCTCACGGTGACGGGAGGGGTGCGGAGCGTGCGCGCCTACGCCCTCGACCGCCTCATGAAGGACGGTCAGGAGGTCCGCCTCGCCGAATGCGAGACCGAGTGGGTGTGGGTGGACCCGGCGAGCGGCAGGCCGAAGCGCACCCCGGCGGAGGTGGTGCGGGCGTTCGGGTTCTAGGGAGCAGTCAGCCGTCAGCGGTCAGCAATCAGAGCTGCCGTGTTATGGACGGGAGGTGCGAGACAACTGTGGGGGGAGTGTGCAACTGAGTCGTCACGTCGCCCCCTCACCCTGGCCCTCTCCCACGAGGGGAGAGGGAGAAAAACAAATCGCCTCTTCTCCGGCCTCACCCTCCCACGGGCGGCGGTTCGGGCAGCGTTCCGGCGGGAAACAGCACCGCGCGGGCGGGGGCACCGTCCACCCCGGCGAGGGGCAGGGGCAGACACAGCAGGTCATATTCGCCGTCTGGCACGGTGGAAAGGTTCAGGCCCTCCACGATGAGGAGGCCCGTCTCGCGGCAGGCGGCGTGGGCGTCGAGCGTCTTGCTCGTCAGGGGGTCCACGCTGGGGCTGTCGGTGCCGACGAGTTGCACGCCGCGCCGATACAGTTCGTGGATGAGGGCGGGGGCGAGGGCGGCGAAGTCCTCGGGGAAGGTCTCCCAGTGGGCGGGCTGGCCGGTGTGGAGCAGCAGCCGGGGCGGGAGGCTCTCCGGCAGGCCCTCCAGCGCCTCCGGGCCGACGAGGGGGCCGCGCGCCGTGACGACGAGGCAGCGGCCCACGTACACGTCGAGGCCGACCTCCTCCAGCCGCAGCCCGGTGTCGTCGTAGTGCCACGGGGCGTCCACGTGGGTGCCCGTGTGGGTGCTCGTGCGAAGTTCGCCCGTGTTCACGCTGTCGCCCCGCGCCATGCGCGCCCCCGGCTCCACGCGGAAGGGCGGGTCGCCGGGCCAGGTGGGGTGGCCGGGGGTGAGTTGCCGGGAGATGTCGAGCATGGGGGGAGGATAAGCGGTCAGGCATCAGCTTTCAGCAGTCAGCCGAAACGCCGAAGCTTTGGCAAAGGCCCTCCTTGCTGAAAGCTGACCGCTGAGGGCTGACGGCTCCCTCACGTCCCCGGCGTACTCCCCGGCAACACGGCCACGCGCCCGACCATGTAGGCCACCCCGTAGAGAAACAGCGTGGCGACGGGCAGGAAGCGCAAGCCCTGCCTATGTTCGATCATGCGGCCCTTCACCAGCACCTCGATGACGTAGAGGCTCAGGAGGGCAAAGGCCGTGTACATCCAGTGTTCCCAGTCGCGGGAGGGGTCGTAGGGCAGGCCGTACTTCGTCAGGCCGCCGCCGACATTCGTCGCGCTCGGCACCTTCGCGCCGCCGACCGAGAGGATCACGCCCGTCACGGCGGGAATCAGGGTCAAGGCCCACACCACCCGCAGGCCGACGAGGAAGGAGGTGCGGACCGTTCCCCTCAGCGCCGGGCCGAGGCTCCACACGAAGAGGATCAGCGTGGCGAGCGCAAAGGGCGTGGGAAACAGCAGGGCGAGCGAGCTGCCGAACTGATACCCGTGAACGAGCCGCAGGAACTCCATACCCCTCAGCGTAACGCGGCCCCTCCCCACGGACAGGGGGCATCCGTCCAGGGTGGGGCGGGCGGGTGAAAAATAGTGTCCTACTCGAACTCACAGCCTCCGTCGCTGGCGGCTGGAAGCTGGCCGCTGGCCGCCCCTCACCCCTCCTCTGGAAGATCGAGATGCGCCTCCGTCGGCAGGTACGTCCCCGGTCGCAACGGCGTGGTGTCCGGGGCGCGGCGAACGGTGAGGGACGCGGGCACGTCCGCGAGGAGGATATGCGGGCCGCTCGGCGCGACCTTGAGACCGTTCAGGACGGGTGCTCCCAGCACCACGCCGAGGTCCGTCGTGCCAGGGTGCAGGGTCAGCGCGTGATCGCCGTAGGGGCCGACCACATGGAGCGTCACCCCGTCGGCGCGCAGCCGCAGCGGCAGCCCCAGCCCGACGAGGGTGCCCAGCGGCGGCCACGGCGAGCGGGCGGGCCGCGCCACCGCGACGCCGAGCAGCGTGCCGGGCCGCACGGTGTCCCCCTCGGCGAGCAGGCGGGCACCCTGGCTCACCTCCAGGTCGGCGGGCACGCGGCGCACGCGCAGGCCGCCCTGATCCTGCTCCAGCCGCAGCCCGCTCAGGTGCGGCACCCGGCCCACCTGCCCCAGATCGAAGGGGCCGCCGAGCGGGATGGGCACCGCCGTCACCAGCCCGTCACGCCCCACGAGCGCCAGGGTGCGGTCCTCGCGGTACTGGAGACCCTCGACGGTCGGGGGAGGGGCGGCGGGCGGCACGGAGACGGGAACGGGAACGGCGCGGCGGAGCCGGATGCGCGGGCGGCGGCGGGCCACGAGCAGGAGCGCGGCGAGCAGCCCGAGGACGAGGAGACCGCCCAGGATGGCGAGCAGGCGCGGCGGGAAACGCGGGTCCCCCTCCAGGCTGGAGCCATTCGGGGACGACGGGTCGGGCGGGGGAGTGGGCGACGTGCGGTTGAGGACGACGACCGGGACGGCCCGCCCGCCCGTATCCCCCGTGATGGAGGCCAGAGGAACACCGCGCCCGCCCACGAGGTTCAGGACCGGCGTCACCGAGCGCCCCGGCTCCAGCCCCGCGTTCGTGAGCCGCACGGCGACCTCCCGCCCACCGGGAAGGCGCACGAGGTCGCCCACCAGCCCGGTGCCCGGCGGGACCTCCAAAGCCGCCCTCTCCGCCCCCTCCCCCACCCGGAGGCGCAGCGTGACCGTCTCCCCCGCCGCGAGGGTGCGGTCGGCACCGGGGTTGAGCCAGGCGAGGCGGGGTGGCGTGCCCACGTTCAGGCGCAGGAGGACGCGGCGCTCCGTCCCTCTCCTCCCCGTCGGCGCGGCGCACAGCAGGGCGGGCGTGCCGGGCGGAAGTTGCCCCTCCACGCTCAGGCGCGCGAGGCCGCCCACCGCCCGGTCGTCCGCGAGGCGCACCCGCTCCCCCGCCGCCCCCACATCCAGCGTGAGGGGCGTGCCATCGGGGAAGGGCACGGGCACGCGCGCCGGGTCGCGCACGCTCAGGAGCGCCCCGCCCAGCCGCGTCAGGTCCGGCACCCCCCCGACGGGGACAGTGAGGCCCGCGCCGTAGCCGCTCGCCCCCAGCGCGGCGCGGGCGGCGGCGGGAATCTCGGTGCCCAGGGCGACGTAATGCAGCGTGTCCAGCGGGCCGCGCTCCCGGAAGGCGGCCAGCGCGCGGGCGGCGCTCACACGGGGGTCGGGGTCGTTGTCGATGCCGTCGGTGAGGACGAAGACGGTCGTGGCGTACCGCTCGCGGGTCGTCAGCGGCGTCAGCGCGCGGGCCACGCTGCGGTAGAGGTACGTGTTCTGCCCGTCGGCGCGCAGGGCGGCGAGGTCACGGTTCCAGCGCGCGGCGTCCCCCGGTAGAGTGTATCCCCGCGCGGGACGCGGCCCCGTGTCGAAGGTCACGAGTTCCACCCGCCGGGGCCGCGCCACCCGCACGTAGCGGTTCACGGCGGCCTTCACCCCCTCGAAGATATCCGCCCGCCCGTCGCCGATGCCGCGCATGCTCCCGCTCGTGTCGAGGATGAAGACGGCCCGCGTCCCCGTGGGCAGCGGTCCGGCGGGAAGGGTGCAGGCGGCGACATGGGCACCGGGGGCGAGCAGGGCGAGGACGAGGAGGGGGGCGGCGCGGTGCATCGGGAGTCCATTGTGCCGCGCGCCCCCCCGAACGCCAAACACCACGCGGTCCTCCCCCGGTCATGGCGCGGTCACGCGGGGCGGCGCAGGCTGTATCCGGGCGGGCAGGAACGGCCCGATCAGGAGGGGACGTATGGAACAGGGCAGGAGCAGGAGGCCAGCTCACGGACGACCCGCTCACGAACGACTCGCCGCCGCGCTGCTGCTGTGGAGCGCGGCGACGGCCCCGGTCTCGGCACAGACCACGACGCCACTCCCCTCCCCTCCGGCCCAGGGGGCATCCAACCCCGGCTCCACCGCCGGTCCGGAGAGGAGTAAGAACACCCCCCCCGTCCCCCAGACGACCCGTGAGGCCACCCCGCCCCTGAGCCTCACCCCGAACGCGGACGGCACGGCAGCGCTGCTGAGCAACGCGTCCGCGTTTCCGTTGCAGGTGGTGATCCGGGGCCGCTCACCGGGGGGAGAGGTCCGTCGCCTCGACGTGACGCCGGGTGCCCGTTGCGAGGGCGACGGCACCGCAAGCACTGGGACCGAAGCACCCCTCGGCAGCGGCGACACGCTCTGCCTGAGGCCCGGCGCGGTCCGGACGGGGGACCAGACGGTTCGGGTGGAGGTGACGACCCGTGAGCTGGGCGGCTGGCGCGAGGTCCTGACGCTCGACGGCCAGCCGCCCCCGCTTTCCCTGCCCGCCGCACCCGTGGCGGTGACGCACACGGTTCGCCGGGCCGCGGCGGTGGCCTGTCCGGAGGGGGCACCCCTCGCCGTGGCCCTGTTCAGCGCGGACGGAGAGACGGCCACCGGCTGTTTTTCACGTGCGGGAGGGTTCCGGGGCTTTCGGGAGGCGCGCGTGGGGCCGGGCGAGTACCGGGGCGGGGCCTTTCCGGTCGGGGGGGAGGCCCGGGCCGCGACCGTGAACGTCCGCCGACACTGGGGCCTGGCGCTGGGACTGATCGCGGCGGGGCTGCTGCTGCCCGCCCTGCTGAAGTTCCTCGTCGACCGCCACCGCGAGAAAAAGGCGCTCGGGTTGGCGATCCGGGAACAGGGGATGAGCCTCCGGCAGCCGCCCGCGCTGGCCGTGCCCTCTCCCCTGGCCGTGCCGCCCGCTCCCGCCGTGGTGTTCAGGCTGGACGTGGACCGCCGGGCGCTGCGGCGGGGGCTGGACATCTCGCCCGCCCAGCCCTTCTCAGAGCTGCAAGACCGCTGGCGGGCGCTGGACGCCTGGCGGGCGTTGCTGCCCCCGGAGGACGTGTACGGTCGCCTGTCACGGTCGGTCGCCACCCTGAACGGGCAGATCGGCCCGTTCTCCGGGTACGTCCCCGCCTGGCCCGTCCAGCCCGCCGGTACCCAGGCCCGCGTGCTGGGCTTTCTACAGCAGACGGTGGCCGGGCGTGGCCTGGGCGTGGACTCCCGGCGGGTGCCGGTCTCGCGCGCCGAGGACGTGGTGGCGAGCCTGCGGGCGGCCCTGCGCCTGGCCCGGACCGTGGAGCGCCTGGGGCTGCCGCGCCTGAGCGCCCTCATCCCCACGCTCTCGCCCGTCCCGCGCGCCGGGGCCACCGCCGCCCGGCGGGTGCTGGAGCGCCTGCTGTTCGAGGTCGCGCCCGGGGGCGGGAGCGCGGGGGAGATCGACGCCTACACGGCGCGGGTGGTGGCGCTGGGCGACGGCCTGATCGCCGCGCTCGTGGGCGGCTCACCGGGGCTGACCCCGGCGGGGCTAGGGGCGGGCGACGACCCCCCGGCGGCGGCGCGGCGTTCCGGTCCCCTGGGCCGCGCGCAGGAGCGGGCGAATCTGGAGGTGCGCTTCTTCACCCTGCCGCTGCTGGCCTTCACGCTGGTGGTCGCCTGCATCGTCGGCCTCAGGGCGCTGTATTTCGAGAACGCGACGTGGGGCCGCGTGCCGCTGGACTACGCGTGGGCGCTTGCGGGGGGCACGGGCGGCTTCGCGGCGGCGGCGCTGATCGAGGGCGTGTTTCGCCGGCAGCTCAGCGGCAGCGCGCTTGTGCCCGGCCTGCTGCGCCGCCCGCGGTCCGGAGGGCAGACCGCATGATCCCGCCGACCGCGACCCCACCTCTGCCCGAGGCCGATCTCGTCATGCAGGGCGGCGTGACGAGCGGCGTGGTCTACCCGCCCGTCGTCTGCGAGCTGGCGCGGACGTTCCGGTTTCGCCGCGTCGGCGGCACGTCGGCGGGGGCGATCTCGGCGGCCCTGCTCGCGGCGGCGGAGCTGCGACGCCAGGACCTGATCACGGCGAAAGACCCCCACCCCCTGCGTCCCTTCGAGACGCTGCACGCGCTGGGTACGCGGCTGGCGGCCCCCCTGCACCCCGACCAGCCGGACGGCCCCCGCGTGCTGGAGGGCCTCTTCGCGCCGGACGAGGCGACCGCCCCTCTCTTCGAGGCGTTGCGGGGCGGGCTGCGGGGCGACGCGCGGGCGGCACTGCGGCCCCTGCTGCGGGAGCTGGGCGCGCGGCCCCACGCGGCGCGGGCGCGGGAGGTGCTGCGCGCCCCCGGGGTGCTGGCCCTGCTGGCCCGCCGGGCCGAGGCCGGGGGGTGGGCCGAGGAGGTCCGGCCCCTGCTCGGCGACGAGGTGCCCGACTCGGCGCTCTCGCGGCTGGCCGGGCATCCGGTGGGGGCGGGGGTGGCGGTCCTTCTCGGCTCGGCCCTCCTCGCGTGGGGAAGCTTCCGGCTGGCGGTTCTCCTCCTGCCCGCCGAGATCGCCGCCGTCCTCGCCGCGCTCGTTCCCCTCGTCGTGCTGGGCGTGCTGGCCGGCCAGCTCGCCCGGCGAGCGCTCGCCTCGCTGCGGGAGGCCGCGCCCCTGCTGCTCGGGGCCGCGCGAGCGGGCCTGCACGGGGCGCACGCCACCCTCGTGGACAACGGCTTCGGTCTCGCCACGGGCTACGGTGGGGGCGAGCCTTCCCGTCTCACGCCCTGGCTGCACCGCGAGTTACAGGCGCTGGCGGGCCGTCCGGGCGGCGTCCTCACCTTCGGGGACCTGAGGGAGCGGGACGTGGAACTCAAGCTCGTGAGTACCTGCCTCACCCGCCAGCGGCCCTACGTGCTGCCGCTCAACCAGCGCAGCGCGGACCACAAGGACTTCTACTTCCGTCCCGACGAGTGGGGCCGCTTCTTCCCCCCGGAGGTGCTGGCGCACCTGACGGCACACGCCGAGCGGATGTATCTCGATCCCGGCCTCGCGCCTCCGCCGGGCCGGGAGGGCTGGACGTACTACCGCCTGCCGCCGGAAGAGCATCTGCCCGTCCTCGTCGCCACGCGCCTGAGCATGAGCTTTCCGGGGCTGTTCAGCGCCCTGCCGCTGTACTTCCTGCAATGGGGCCGCCGGGACGAGCAGCTCAGCCACCCCGACTTCCGGCCCATGTGGTCGCGCCGCTTCGGTGGGGACGGGCTGCCGCCGGACAGGTGGAAGGACCACGAGCGCCGGGTGCGCGTCCTTCCCTGCCTGTTCAGCGACGGCGGGCTGACGAGCAACTTCCCTCTCATGCTCTTCGACGAGGTGATCCCCGAGCGGCCCCTCTTCGCCGTCCGGTTGCAGACGCGCCGCACCGACCACCCCGCCTTCCTGGCCGGGCCGCTGCCGTGGCAGCCCTTCCACCAGCCCACCCGCAGCGTTCCCGAGTTCGCCGTCTCGCTGGTGGAGTCGGCCCGCCACTGGTTCGACAGCAGCCTGCTCACCCTGCCGGGCTACGCCGAGCGGGTGGTGAGCGTCACCCTGCCCCGGGGAGTGGGCGGCCTGAACCTGGGCATGGACGCCGACCGGATTCGCTGGCTGCTCGACAAGGGCACCGACGCGGGCCGGCGGCTGGCGCAGCGCTTCGGCCCGGACAGCGACGACCCCCGCAACACGGCGGGACTGACGGCGGCCCGCTGGCCCAACGTGACCGCCGACCTCGGGGAGCTGCTGGTGGCCTACGCGCGGCAGTACCCCTCCCACACCCCACCGACCTCCCTCACCCCCGAGGAACGCGACGCCCTCGCCGCCCTCATCCGGACGGCGGGGTTGATCCGGCAGGCCGTGCGCGCCGATCCAGACGCCCTCTTCCCCGCCGCGACCCCCTGGAACAAGGTGTCCTTCCGACAGGTGCGCGGCCTGCTGCGCTACCGCCCCTTCCTCTAGCCGCCAGCCTCCCCCGCGCCGGTTCCGCCCCCTCTGGACGCGTCCTTACTCGGACCGTCCTATTACGTTTGGGGCGTAATCTATTTGACCCGTTTCAACTCGCGGAGTATACTAGTTGAACCTTCGGGGGCGCACCCAGCGCCCGTTTTTTCCGAACTCGCCATTGAGAACGCGCCCCTCCGAGACCGGAGTGGGTGCCGGGAGGACCATGACACAATCCATCGATCCCCAGAGCTACGACGCCAGCTCCATCTCGATCCTCAAGGGCCTGGAGGCCGTCCGCAAGCGCCCCGGCATGTACGTGCAGGGCGGCACGGGCATCGACGGCTACCACCAGCTCCTCACCGAGATCATCGACAACGCCATCGACGAGGGCCTGGGCGGGTTTGCCGACGAGGTTCACGTGATCATGCACGCCGACGGCTCGGCCACCGTGACCGACAACGGGCGCGGCATCCCCGTGGACGTGATGAAGTCCGAGGGCCGCAGCGCCATCGAGGTCATCTTCACCGAGCTGCACGCGGGCGGCAAGTTCGGCGGCGGTGCGTACAAGGTATCCGGCGGGCTGCACGGGGTGGGATCGAGCGTCGTGAATGCGCTGTCCACCTACCTCGACGTGACCGTGAACAAGGGCGGCTCGCTCCACCACATCCGCTTCGAGCGCGGGGCGGTCTCCGTGCCGCTGGAGGTCCTCGGCAAGACGCCGAAGGACGTGCAGTGGGCGACCAAAGTCACCTTTCACCCCGACCCCGGCGTCTTCCACGAGTTCGAGAACCGCTTCGACTACGACCGCATCCGCCGCCGCCTGCGCGAGCTGGCGTACCTGACGGGCCTGAAAATCGTCATCCGTGACGAGCGCACCGAGCTGCACGCGGGGGACATCAAGGAAGAGACCTTTCACGAGAAGGGCGGCATCGCCAACTTCGCCCGCGCGCTCGTGACGGACGACACCAAGTTGCTGTACGACCAGCCCATCGTGATGCGCGGCACCCACAGCGATGTGGAGGTCGAGGTCGCCTTCATCCACGCGAACACCTACTCCAGCGACAACATCCTGACCTACGCGAACATGATCCGCACGCGCGACGGCGGCACGCCGCTGACGGGCTTCAAGACGGCCTACACGCGCATCCTGAACAAGTACGCGAAGGACAAGAACCTCATCAAGGCGGGCAACCCGGTCCCCGGCGGCGACGATCTGCTGGAGGGCATCTACTGTGTGGTGTCGGTCAAGCTCGGCGACCCGCAGTTCGAGTCGCAGGCGAAGGTCAAGCTGCTGAACTCCGAGGCGCAGACCGCCGTGAACGCCATCGTGGGTGAGCGGTTCGCGGAGTTTCTGGAGGAGAACCCGAAGGTGGGCCGCACCATCGTGGAGAAGGCCGCCGAGGCCGCCCGCGCCAGGGAAGCCGCCCGCAAGGCCCGCGACATCGTGCGGCGCAGCAACCCGCTGGAGAACGACGACCTGCCCGGCAAGCTGGCCGACTGCTCTTCCCAGGACCCCTCCGAGAGCGAGCTGTTCATCGTGGAGGGCAACTCGGCGGGCGGCTCGGCCAAGGGTGGGCGCGAGCGGCGCTTCCAGGCGATCCTGCCCCTGCGCGGCAAGATTCTCAACGTGGAAAAGGCCGAGCTGAACAAGATTCTCAAGAACGCCGAGATTCGGGCGCTGATCGGGGCCATCGGCGCGGGCGTGGAGGGCACGGGCGACAACGTTCACTTCGACCTGTCAAACCTGCGTTACCACAAGGTCATCATCATGACCGACGCCGACATGGACGGCGGGCACATCACGACGCTGCTGCTGACCTTCTTCTTCCGTTACATGCGCCCGGTCGTGGAGCAAGGCCACCTGTACATCGCGCAGCCGCCGCTGTACCGCATCATGGTGGGCCGCGAGAAGAAGGGCACGTACCTCTACAACGAGGACGAGCTGAAGCAACACGTCGCCCGCGCGAACAAGGAAGGCAAGAAGTACGAGATTCAGCGCTTCAAGGGGCTGGGCGAGATGAACGCCGACCAGCTCTGGGACACGACGATGAACCCGGAAGCGCGGGTGCTCAAGCGCGTCAGCATCGAGGACCTGATCGATACCAACCGAGTCTTCGAGGAGCTGATGGGGACGGACGTAGCGCCGCGCAAGGACTTCATCCGGGAGAATGCGCGGTTCGCGGAGATCAGCGTGTAAGGAAGAACGCAAGGGGAAGGGCGGCCACGGGTGGGTCGCCCCTTCTTCTACTGGGGTTAGGGTTGGGGCTGAGGGTGAACCGTCAGATCGAGGGGTTGTGGGGAAATTGACGCACCTGGGGAAGAGGTTGATGGAATTGTTGATATATCTGCGACCTCGGAAGTGATCTTGTCCCACTCTTTGGGAAGGCCCTGCTGCCCTTCCGCTACACGTTGGGCGAGCAGCCCCGTCACGAGCGGAGTGGCAAAGGAGGTTCCCCGGTAGACCAGCCGTAAACCCTGAAGTCCCTGCTGGGTCACTTGATTGGGGGGCCTGGATTCGAAGTAGAACCTGCTCGGAGCCAGGACATCGGCGGGCACGTTCAAGACTCCGGGGGCCAACCGACCGCCCGGCTCGTGCAACCGCCCGAACTCCGCAGGCTGCCACCCGTCGTCTAGCCATTCTAGGGCACCGACACTCACGATGCTCGAGGCAAGCGACAGGGGGAGGGACGGTTGGGCGCTCCAATCTGCGGGAAAATGGTGACAGCGGTCCCCTGCGACCAGGGTGTAACAGGAGTAACCCTTCTGGTTTTCCTGGTCCTCGACGTTGCCGTGCCCCGCCACGAAGAGAACTCCGTTTCGCGCGGCGTACTTCATGGCGTCGAGGAGGTATTGACCGGGCAGAGGAGTACTCAGGCTCAGATTGACGATGACGGGACGCTTGGTCTCCTTACGTGCCGCGACCGCCTGACAGATGCCCTGAATGACCAGGGCGGTCTCGCAGGAGCCGTCGGCGTCGCAGGCCGGGATGTACTGCACGTCGGCTGCCTCGGGATACGCCATTTTCAGGATTCTTCCAATATACTCTCCATGTCCGTACGCCATGTAAATGCCTCTCTTCACCGCATATCTGTCTGTCATGACGCCGTTCTTGTCTTTACCAAAGGTATCGACGACGTATATAATGGGCTGTTGAGAGGGAGAGGCTGTTTCTCTTGATCCTATGGCTTCGGCGTTTGCCCTATTCACCCCAGCGCCGTCTATATCGTTCAACTTATCCTCGTCGCTCTTATTCAGATGGGCTGTCGAAGAAGGTGAGTCCCCAATATTAGGCTCTCTTGTGGCAATGATATTTGATGCAAGACCATTCGATACAAAGAGTTTTCGAAGAAGATCAATGTCGCGGCTCGTGCCCTCTGTTGAAGTGAATCTCTCGAGCGGCGTAGTACACGCGAGGGGTGAATTATTATCCTTACGTAGCAGATTAATTACTCGGTCATTTGGCTGAAAGACCAGCGTGGGTACTTTCAACTGATTTATAAGTGAACCAAGTCCAGCCTCTCCTCTATCCTTAAATAATGACGGGAATCGTGCTTTTAAATTGGACAAATCTATATTAGAGTTGAGAGGAGGTTTGATTGAGCGACGTATTCCTTGATTCAACGGGAGTTGCCAAATAGGAAGGCGTGATGTATTGATTTGTGGAAGACCCCTTATGGGAGAGAATTGATTTACAGTAAGAGGGCTAGAAACATCCCCGAGTGTTCCTCTTAATCCATCAGGTAATTGCTCAAGTTCATCCATAAAGAATAAAAGGCTTCCGTCATTCAATTGACGCTCCCGAATGTCGAACGGTTGTAGCCGCCTCGGAGATTTAAATTCTCTATTCAGAATATTGTTTACTTCCTCGACACTAATCGAGGAGTCTGAAGCGGAGGCCCGAGGCAGTACATTGACGATCAATTCTGAGGCAGTGCGGTTGATTGAAGGACTTAGGGAAGTCGGCTTAACTTGCTCCGTTTGAAGGAGGAGGCCGAAGTCCCCTGGAAGAACTACCCAGGTGCCGAGGACATCCTCCTTCCCATCTTTCACCCTGACCAAGCTGACATCTTGCTCCCCGAGGGCGGCATCTTTGGGCACTGCACACGTCCACTGACGGGGCGTTCCTGAACATGCAGGCCCACGCTTTCCTCCCACCTTTAAGACGGGCGGCTCCTCCTCCAGAGAGGACACTGGAACGACCTCCCCCTGAAAGACGTGGCTCTCCTTATCAGGTTGAGTCTGAACGCCTCCCGCCCAAGCGGCCAGGCCGAGGACCAACAGCGCCAGCGGGAGTTTCTTGAGGTCGCTCATCCTTCTCCTCCGAAGCGGGGCATGAGGGGTGGCTAGGACTTCCGGGCGGCTGAGATGAAGTCGGAGGCGTTAAGCCGGATCGTTTGCACGAGCTGGGTGTGGCCCGCCCGGCCCAGCAGGTCGAGGGTGTGCTCGAAGCGGTTCAGGTCGCCCTCAACCTCGCTGAGGTTGCTCATGACCAGGCCCAGGAGGCGCAGGTTGCCGCTTCCTTGCAGGAGGGTCAGGGCCTGAAGGTAGAGGGCGCGCGCCTGCTCCCGCTCCCCGCGCTCGTACAGGGTGACTCCTCGGGCGTTGAGGACATGGGCCTGTCCCTCCCGGTTTCCGAGCACCATGTAGAGGTCGGCGGCCTCCTGATAGGCGGCGTCCACCCGCCTGCGGGCCTCCAGATCGTCCGGGCGGTAGGTGGCGAGACTGTCGGCGTAGTTGTTGAGGAGCGAGGCCCGCTGAACGGGGGCGGAGTTGCTGTGCTCCCACAGTCCCCCGAACGCCTCGTCGGGAGGCTGTCCATCCTGCGCGGCCAGGGTGGCCGTCAGGTTCTCCGCCTGCAGGGCAGCCTCCGCCTCACCGCTCAGGCGGTACAGGTGCGCCGCCTGGTAGTAGAACCGCCGCGCCTCCGTCCGGGCGTTCTCCCGCAGGGCCACGTGACCGAGCACGAGCGTCGCGTAGGCGGCGGCGGTACTGCCGTCCATCGCAACGTCCTGGGCCAACGCCATCGCCCGGCGGAACTGTCCGAGTTTGAAGGCGGTCAGGGCCAGACAGGCGCGGACCAGCGGCGTCTCCGGGAGCGCGCGCAGGAGGTGTTCCGCCCGTGGCGTATCTCCGTTCTGAAGGGCGATGCGTGCCCAGAAGAGCCGTACCTCCCCCGTCTGCGGGGACACCTCCAGCGTCGCGGCGGCCTGCGCCGGGTAGCCGCGCCGCAACTCCTCCCCCGCGTGGACGTGCGCGGCGTGGGCGGCGGCGGCGTGGTCGCCCTCCTCCCACAGCGGGCGGGCCGCGAGCCAGTGGCCCCAGCCCGTGCCGGTGGGGTGCGCGCGGGCGAGATGCAGGTGACGCAGCGCCGTGGGGGTGGGGTGCGCCGCCAGCAGGTCCCGCGCCGGGCCGGGCGTGCGGACCTCCCCCGTCGGGGCGCACAGGCCCTCGCGGGTCAGGCGGTCGAGCGCGCGGGTCAGCTCGGCGGCCCCCAGCCCCAGCGCGGCGCGGGTCGCGGCGAGGTCGGGGACGGGTTGCAGCGCGAGCGTCAGGTACAGCTCGCGGGCGGGCGCGGGCAGGGTCCCCAGGTGGTCGGCGAGGGTGCGGTCGGGCGGCACGCCACGCAGGAAGGCGGCGACGTGGGCCGGGTGCCCGCCCGTCACCTCCAGCGCCCCAGGATGCCCGGCGAGGTCGGCGGCGGTGAGGGGGTCGAGGGCGAGGTGCAGGTCGGCGGGCAGCGCGGGCGGGTCGCGCGCCGCGACGAGGAGGGTCGCGCCGGGCCGCTGCCGCGCGGCGAGCGTCAGGACGTGGCGGGTGGCGTCGTCGGCGTCCTCCCAGCCATCCACGGCGACGCGCAACCGGGGGTCGGCGAGCGCGGCGAGGGCGTCCGCCGTCCCCGACAGGCGCGGGGCGAGGGCTTCCAGCGTGGCGAGCGGCAGCCCCCCGCGACCCGGCAGCACCCGCCACCCACCTCCGGCGGCCAGTGCGGCGAGCAGCGCGCTCTTGCCTATGCCCGGCGGCCCGCTCACCCAGGCGACCTCACCGGGCGCGAGACGGCCCAGGGCGGCGTGTTCGGCCCCCCGACCGAGCAGGGGCGGCGCGGCGAGTGTGGGCGGCGGCTCCAGCGCCACACCCAGCTCGTCCGCCTCCCGCCGCACGGTGACGGCGAGGGGATGCGCCCCCGCCACGAGGAGGCGGTACAGGCGCGGCAGTTCCGCCGGGTCGGGTGGGGGAGCGCCCGCCACCGCGTAGGCCGCCTCCGCCCCCGCCGCCGCCCCCACCGCGTCCCCGAGGGCCAGCCGCCGCTCGGCCAGGGCCAGCGCCGCCGCGCGGGCCTCGCGCCCCAGCGCCTCGCGGGTATCGAACAGCCACTCCTCCAGGTCGGGGCCGAGGTCCACCCCCACCCCCTCCAGAAACGCCCCGCCGTACCCCTCCAGCGCCTCGCGGTGCCGCCCGGCCCGCCCGTGTTCGCGCAGGAGGCAGGCGTCACACACGAGTGTTCCGTCCACTCGCCCGCCGTCCTCGCGCACCGCGTCCCCCAGGGGCCGCAGCCGGATCAGGTGCTGGGCGAGCGAGTTCATCGGGTTCGCTGCCTCAGGCCAGAACAGCGAGGCCAGCCGCCGCCGGGGTTGCGCGCCCTCCAGGCACAGGTAGGCCAGCAGCAGTAGAGGCTTTTCACGCCGGTACGCGGCCCCCTCCACCGAGAGGCCGCCCAGCGTCCTGAGTTTCATGAGATAGTGTAGGGCTTTTCACACTGTCCGCGTCAAGTGACGGGTTGGCTAGACCGGGTTCAACCTCCTTGCGGCGTCACGTAGATGCGGGTCATGGCGGCGGGATGGCCGTCCATCGGGTCGCCCGCGAAGTGGGTCACGCGCGTCACCCGGAAGACGCCCGCGCGGATAATTTCGATCTCCTCGTGGACGTGGGGCACGCTCTGGAAGCCGTACACGCCGATCAGCCCGCCCGGCCCGAACACCTGCACGACGATCAACGGGCACCCCCTTTCGCCTTCATGGGGTGAGGGTAGGGGGAGGGGGATGACCGGGACGTGACCACGGGGAAACAGAGAGGATGTTGAACTCTCCCGCTCGAACTTTCCTTCAAAGCTCGGAGGTCAGCCTGGAGGCGACTTCGGCGATGGCAACAGGGATGCAGAGCGTGGGGTCAGGGGCCGCCTGCCCGCGCGGCGCGGGGCCTACTCGACGGGATTGACGACGGCCAAGCCCGCGAAGTTCTGGCGGAAGTGCTGTGGATCAAGGGTGACGAGGGTGGCTCCCAGGCTCTCCGCATGGGCACCGATCAGGAAGTCCGCAAGAATCCGTCGGGGCCTCTCTCCGCCACTTCTGCGCCTGCGCGCGGCGTATTCCTTGAAGGTCCGCGCGGCTCTTAACCAAAGCACTTCGCCCGTCTGCCACTCCACCCGCACGCCCGTATCACGCAGGAAGTCGAGCGCGTCTTCTTCCCGAATGCCGGGACCGGCCAGAAACTCGCAGAAGGCCGCGCCGTGCATCACGATCTCCTCGCCCGTCCGCACCTCCAGGAGGGCCAGGATCGCCTCGGCGCTGTCTTCGGCACGAAAGATGGCACTGACGACGTTGCTGTCCAGTGCCAGCATTATTCGTCGTGGCCGCGCAGGTCCCGGTGAAAAGCCGCGCTGCCCTCCTCCAGCGGTGGAGCCACGCCCAGATACTTGCGGAAGGGGCTGGAAGGGACGACCCGGCGTTCGTCGGCAACTTCCCACCGGGCCTGCCGCACTGCCGTCACCCGCAATCCCAGTGCCGCCGCCTGAGCCTCGGTCAGGCGGAAGATGGGTTGCCCGCGCTCATCCAGTTGCACGTCCACGGTCAATTGGATCATAGGGTGAGTATCGCACTATTAAATGTGACTGGGGCAGACTAAATCTTGAACTGCATAATTCTTAGATCGAAGCTCTAGACAGAAATACACTCAATATTAGTTATAGATGATTCATATATCGTCTAGCCTCAACCTCGCACCTAGAGGTAGCTCAATTAGTTTTTCTCTATCAATGACGGCATCTATACTTTCTATTACCGCTAACCTTAATATATACTGCACCAATCTGAACTGTGCCATAATAGTAATGGTGATGATACCAAGAACAGTAAAGAGAAACCAATTAAATCTATAGCATTTTCTGAAAAAATTATTTTTCCAATAATACATATTGAGTATGTCGATTCCCAGCCCATCTGATATGATTTTATGAACGGTGTATATAGATAGTAAAGCAAGCGGAGCAAATAGAGATTTCAGGAAATCTGAAAGGCTTTTATAATACGCCTTCACCTCTTTGTACCATTGCTTAACCTCGGACTTTTTTATATTACTTAGCCCAATCCCACGTATTAATAGACGCTACGTTATAATATTCTTGCATCCTGCTGTCGAACAAGCTAAGTTTTGTTGCATTAAATATATTTATGGGGGGAAGCGCCTATAAAGATTAACGATATTAGATAAAATATAATTAGGTGGACTAAAATAAAAGTTAGAGCCGCAACAGCTATTCTCCCTTGATCGTGTTAAGAGGGCTAAAATCGCTAACACAGCTACAGCTATAGGCAGCCGTAGAAACAATAAATTAAACGAACTACCTCTTATACTTGGGAATCTATTAGCGTTATGCTTAAAAACACTCTCTTTAGGCCCTCGAACTCTAGAAATTTCACCAAGCTTAGCATCTCGTCATGCAACTTATTATTCAACATCATCTCCCTTAGCCGAAATATCCCAGCAACTCGATCAACGTCCTCACGTAATCGTCCGGCTTCAGCCCGCGCTTCTCCAGTTTCACGCCGGGCGGGAAGGTCGTCACTTCCGTCTTGTGGGGGAAGCGTTTCAGGCCGGGGGCGTCGTAGTCG
This sequence comes from Deinococcus sp. YIM 134068, assembly GCF_036543075.1. Lineage (NCBI taxonomy): Bacteria > Thermotogati > Deinococcota > Deinococci > Deinococcales > Deinococcaceae > Deinococcus > Deinococcus lichenicola. Next base: position 92,735 of record NZ_JAZHPF010000011.1, on the reverse strand, counting down.
AGGCCCTTGTAGGCGAAGGCGACCTGGATATGCGTCATCGTCTCGCCGACGCTCAGCACCCGTTTGGCGAGGGCGGTCAGGCGCAGCTTGGCGAGGTCGATGAAGTTTTGGACCTCGGGGGTGGGCGGGCCGTACTTCTTGCGGAGGTCACGCTCGACCCGGCTGACGGCCTGCAACGTGCGGGCCTCCGAGAGCCGCCCGTAGGTGGCGATGCGCTCCTCCTCGTTACCGTCGAAGTATTCGGGCGTGAGGCGGGAGTTCACGGGGAGGTCGATGGACACGCTCGCGGGCGTCTCCATCTTCTCGCCCTTCAGGCGGGCGACGGCCTGCGCCAGCAGCTCGGTATACACGTCGATGGACACGGCCTGAACGTGCCCGTGCTGCTCCTCACCGAGGATGTTGCCCACGCCGCGAATCTCCATGTCCTTCTCGGCGAGGAGGTGCCCGGAGCCGAGGTCTTGCAGGTCGGCGATGGCCCACAGCCGCCGCTGGGCGTTCTCCGTCATGCGCGGCGGGTAGAAGAGGTAGGCGTAGGCCGTCTGCTGCCGCCGCCCGACGCGTCCGCGAAGCTGGTAGAGCTGCGCCAAGCCCAGACGGTCCGCCCGCTCGATCAGGATGGTGTTCGCCTCGGGGATGTCCAGGCCCGTCTCGACGATGGTGGTGGAGAGGAGCACATCGAACGCGCCCTCCGCGAAGCCGAGCATGATCTCCTCCAGCTCCTCCTCGTTCATCCGCCCGTGCGCCACGCCGATGCGCGCCTCGGGGATGAGGTTGCGGAGGTAGAGGCTCCGCGCCCCGATGGAGGCGATGCGGTCATGAATGTAGAAGACCTTGCCGCCGCGCTCGATCTCACTGAGGATCGCGTCGCGCACGGTCACGGGGTCGAAGGGCGCGAGGACCGTCTGGATGGGCTTGCGGCCCTTCGGCGGCGTCTGGATGCTGCTCATGTCGCGCAGGCCCACCATGCTCATGTAGAGGGTGCGCGGGATGGGCGTGGCGGAGAGGGCGAGGGTGTCCACCGCCTTCACGCCCTCGGGAATGTCGATCTTGCCTTCCTTCGAGACGGGGGGCAGACCGCGCAGCGCCCGCAGCTTCTCCTTCTGACCGACGCCGAAGCGGTGTTCCTCGTCCACGACGATGAGGCCGAGGTCCTTGAACCCGATGTCGCCGGAGAGGAGGCGGTGCGTCCCGATGATGATGTCCACCTTGCCCTGCGCGAGGTCGGCCAGAATCGCCCGCGCCTGCTTGTCGTGGGTGAAGCGGCTCAAGCCCTCGACGCGGACGGGCAGCTTCTTGAACCGCTCGACGAACGTGGACGTGTGCTGCTCGGCGAGGAGAGTGGTGGGCACGAGGACCGCGACCTGCTTGCCGTGCCCGACGACGCGGTGGGCGGCGCGCAGGGCCACCTCCGTCTTGCCGAAGCCCACGTCGCCGGAGATCAGGCGGTCGGCGGGATTGGCCTTTTCGAGGTCGCGCATCGTCTCCTTCAGGGCCGTGCGCTGATCCGAGGTGAGGTCGAACTGGAAGTTCTTCTCCACCTGCGCGTCCCACTCGGGCTGGGGTGGGAAGGCGTTGCCCGGCGTGACCTGCCGCGCCGCGTACTGGACGAGGAGTTTTCCGGCGACCTCCTCGGCATTCTTGCGGGCCTTTTCCTTCGCCTTCGCCCAGTCCTTCTTGTCGAAGGAGGACAGCACGGGCGGATCGTCCGTCGTACCGGGATGACGGCGCAGCACGGGCAGTTGCTCGATGGGCACGGCGAGGCGGGCACCGTTCCGGTAGTCGAGGTTGAGGTAATCGCGCGTGACGCCGAGGACCGTGCGCGTCTCCAGCCCCTGAAACTGCCCGATGCCGTGTTCCGGGTGGATGAGGTAGTCGCCCACGTGCAGGCCCAGCGCGTCCGTGACGGGCTTGCCGCCGAGCTTCCTGCCCCGCAGCGCCGAGCCGCCCTGAAAACCGTAGATCAGGTCCTCCGTGAGAACGACCGTCCGATGTTCGGGGATGACGAAGCCGCCCTCGCCGCCCGCACGCAGGAAGCCGAGGCCACCCTCCTCGACTCGGGGGATGGTGAGCCACGGCACTTCCCGACTTTCCAGCAGCTTCTCCGCGAGGTACGTCGCCGTCCGGTCGTGGCGCACGAGGATCAGGACCCGGTAGCCGCCCGCGCGCCAGTCGTCCACGTCCCGCGCGAGGTCAGATAAGCGGGCGCGGTAGAAGGACAGCACCTTGAGATCGAGGTCGAAGTCGGCCAGCTCCAACGGCGAGCGGCCAAAGGACGTGACCTCGCGCCCCCGCAGCCGAGGCCAGAGCGTGTCGGCGAGCGGACCGAGCGCGGAAGGATAGAACTCCGGCGCGTCGAGGAAGACCCGGCCCGGCAGGAGGTCGAGGCGGGTGGCGTCCCACTTCACTTCCGTCAGGTAGTCGGCGGTCGGCTCCAGCGTGAAGGTCCTGATCTTCTCGCCCGTCAGGTCGCCAGGCGCGAGCATCCGCAACGTGTCCAGCTCGTCCCCGAAGAACTCGGCGCGAATCCACACCGGGTCGCCGCCCTGCGGCACGCCCGCGCCCGGCTCCAGCCTCAACTCCAGCGTGTCGCCGCGCAACTCGAAGCCGGGTTCCTCGCCGCGCTCGTAGCCCAGCCGCTCCAGCTTGTCCAGCAACTCCTCGCGCGGAAGAGAGCGGCCCACCGTCAGGGTCAGGGCGTGGTCCTCCGGGCGGGCGGGGAACAGGTCGAGCGCCGTATTCACGTCGAGGACGACGTGCTCGTGCCGCCCCTCCCAGTCGCGCAGGCCGGGGTTGACGGTCAGGGGTGCCCCCAGCGCCCCCGCCGAGGCGTACACACCCACACGGTCGGGCGTGGTGAGCAGCACGGCGGGACCGGGGTGGGCGGCGAAGAGGGCGGCGCGGGCCACCTGGGGCAGCAGCAGGACGTTCCCAACCGGCGCAGTGGGCAGGAGCTTGGAGAGGTTGGGGGCGGCGACCGTCACGGGGGGATTGTACGCGGGGGTTGGGGGGACAGATGGAGGGGAAACGACGAATGGGCGAACCCCATCGGCTCAGGGGTCCGCCCGGACGACCACTACTTCTTCATGTACATCAGAACGGCCTGACAGGGTTCCCAGTCGCAAGACTCCATGCTCAGCCGCACGGTGTAGTCACCCCGCGTGGCCCGGAAGGACACGATGGGCAGGCTGTCCAGGCCGTAGTCCGAGGCGATCACGTTGCCGTCGGAGTCCAGCACCTCCAGGTCGATGTCGTCGCAGTCGTCGTCACAGATCGCCTTGAAGCGGTACTCGCCGCCCGTCAGGCCGACCTCCTCGGTTTCCGTGTCACCGTCGTCCATGCGGTACACGTCCGGCTCGAAGATTTCGCGGTAGCCGTACCCCTGGGTCTGGTTCCGTTGCGACGCATACTCACCGTACATCCCCGACGGCACCGTGTCCGCCCCCACCGAGCCACCCACCAGCAAGGCCGCCGACGCCAGCAGGACGAGCCGCCTCCACCCTCTCTGTGTGCCCATCTCTCAGCTCCTTCCCCCACCGGGGCGGGGTGAGCGGGCCGGGTCAGTCCTCCTTCGTCCCGTCCGCCGTGTGCCCACGCTAGGCCCGACCCAGTGACCGCCTCATGACCGGGGGATGACCGGCGGCAGCGTGTTCCGCACCCGCTCATCTGGGGCACTTCGGGAAGACTCTCTGCGATGTCGGCGGGCACACCCCTGCCGCGTGTCTGGGGGAGGGCAACAACGATAGCGCCCCGCTTCCACTTGAGCGGGACGCCGCATCGTTCTCTTCTCTCCTGTTGTGAGGACTCCTCAGTACCTGGGCAGCCCCGCCAGCCCGCCGTATTCCTTCACCAGCCGCATGGCGTGGTCGCCGTGGACGCGCTTCACCTCCACCCCGTAGAGGTCGATAAAGTCGTCCAGCACTTCCTCCAGCGTCACGCGCTCCATCAGGCTGCCGTCGAGGGGACTCTCGGTCACGTCCTTCTTGCTCGTGAAGTACGGGACCTCGCGGTTGTGGCTGCGGTACAGGTGCATCTGCGAGCCGTCCTCGGGGATGACGAGGCGGTAGAGGCGGGCCTCCTGAAGCATCTCCAGCACGCGCTCGGTCTCCATGACGCCGCTCTCCTGAATCTCGCCGAGCAGGGCGTCCTCGGTCCTCAGGCGGTGCTCTTCGAGCATGGGCTGAATCTTTTCGAGGATGTCCGCCGGGTTGACCCAGCCCGCCCCGCCCGTCACATTCGTCTCGCCGATGACCTCGAAGCGGGCCTTGTCGGGAATCTCCGCCTTGAACTCCGCGAGCCGCTGCACCGGCCCCACGAGGATAAGCGACTCGATGTCCCGCCGCGTCATCATCTCGCTGAGTTCGGCCACGATGCCGTTGTAGAAGCGTTGCTGCGCCGCCGACTCGCGGTTCTCGAAGAGGTCGGTGCCGCTGTCGCTGCGCGGGCCGCTGCCCTGGCCGCCCGTCCCCTGCGCGCCCGGCACATGGCGGGTGCCCGACACCACCGTGTCCCAGCGTTCGCCGTCGTCCAGCCGCACGTTCTCCTGACGCCGAATCTCGATCAGCTCGCCCTGGCGCAGCAGGAAGAGCCGCGCCCACTCCCGGTCCACCGCGAGGACAGCCACGGTGGGCAGCAGGTCGAGGATGCCCGCCAGCATGGACTTGAGGGGCCGCCCGTAGTGGAAGCGTTCGGGCAGGTCGGCGTTGATGTCGTGGCGCTCGAAGGAGCTGCCGTCGCTGCCCACCACGTACAGCGAACTCTTGCCGCTGTGGTCGCGCACGTGGCCGAGGTCGTCGAGGACCTGCGCCATGACCGTGGGGGGCACGCCCGCCTCCTGCATGGCGACCTTCGCGCGGGTTTGCAGCGCCCCGCCCTCGTTGTCCACCAGCGCGGGGTTGTCGTTGACGACGGCCATGAGGACCATCGCATTGTCGGGCAGCTCCTGAATGCGCCGGATGGCGGCTCTGGAAATCATGTGTTCCCTCCCTTTGCGGCCATTCTTGAAAGGTGAGGGCGTGCGGACTTTCCCGTTTCGCTGAAGCCCGGTTCACGATTCGGAGAGGCGGGGTTGCGAGTTGGGGCGGCCAGCGGCCAGCGGCCAGCCGCCAGCTTCCAGCCACCAGCAAAAACATCGGTCAGACTAGTTTACAAAATGACTCACTTTATCTGCTATTGTATTCGGGATGAAGCGCACCCTTCTCTCTCTCGCCACGCTCGCCCTCACGCTGGGTGGGGCGGAGGCTCAACAAGCTAAAGAACTCCGGCTGGGGGTCTTCCCCAACGTCACGCACGCCGCCGGACTGGTGGGCGTGCAGCGCGGGCTGTTCCAGAAGGAACTCGGGAACGTCAGGCTGACCGTCAGGGAGTTCGCCAACGGCTCGCAGGTCAACGAGGCGTTCGCGGCGGGGGCCATCGACGCGGCCTATGTCGGCCCCGGCCCGGCGATGAACGCCTTCCTGCGGGGCGTGCCCGTGCAGGTGTACGCGGGGGCGGCGAACGCGGGCGCAGTGCTCGTGGGCCGCAAGGACAGCGGCATTCGCAATGTGAAGGGCCTGAGCGGCAAGAAGGTCGCCGTGCCCACGCGCGGCTCCACCCAGGACATCAGCCTGCGGCACCTGCTCCACGTCAACGGCCTGCGGGCGACCGACGAGGGCGGCACCGTGACGGTCGTGCCCATCGACCCGGCGAATATGCCCGCCGCCTTCGCCAGCAGGCAGGTGGACGCCGCGCTCGTGCAGGAGCCGTGGGGAGCTGTGATGGAGACGCAGGGCGCACGCCTCATCGCCAACGAGAAGGCGATCTGGGAGGGCGGCAACTACACGACCACCGTCCTCGTCGTGAACACCCGCTTCGCCGAGCAGAACCCGGAGGCCGTGCGGGGGCTGCTGCGCGGGCACCTCGCCGCCATCGCCTTTATCGGCAGGAGCAACGCGGGGGCGCAAAAGGCCATCGCCGACCAGATTCAGGAGTTCACGGGCAAGCGCCCCAACTCCGCCGAACTGTTCAAGGCGCTCGCCCGCACACGCGTCACGTGGGACATCAACCTCAAGACCCTCGCCGAGTACGCCCAGCTCAACAAGGAGGCGGGCTTCGCGCGGGACGTGCCGGACCTCAGCCGCTTCGTGAACCTGAGCCTGGTGCGGGAGCTGGCGAGGTAGAGCTTCCAGCGGCCAGCTTCCAGCAACCAGAACACCACAGGCCCCGGCGAAAGCTGGGGTTTTTGTCTTTCTGGCCGCTGGCGGCTGGAAGCTGGCCGCTACACTACCCCCATGACCGGACCCAAGAAGGGATCAAGAGGCCGCGCGCCGAAGCGCAACACCGCGCAGGGGCGGGGCGGGGCGACGCGGGACACCTCCGCCCCCGTGCGCGACCGCACGCCGCGTGCCGAGGGGGAGGGGGCGAAGGGTGAGACCCGTCCCGCCGCCCCGCGTGGGGGCGCAGGCCGCAGCGGGACCGGGAACGCGAATCAACGCGGCGGCACCAACCCGGCGCGGCGCAGTGGAGGCGGGCGCACGGCGGGACCGGGCGGCGGCGAGGGCGGCTTCAATCCCGCCACGGGCCGCAAGTCGCCCCCCAAAGTGGCGAAAAAGCCCCTCCCGGAACTCAAGCGGGTCCAACTGGACGCCCCGCCGTCCGAGACCGTGTTCCGCGACCGCGACGGCGAGCGGCTCACCTTTCCCGACAGCAATCTCAAGCGGGTGGCGGCGCACATCCTCACCGAGCGGCGCAAGGCGTGGCGCTACCGGCCCTTCTCCTTTCCCCTCTTCACCGACAAGGGCAACGAGCAGGCCTTCCACTTCGACTTCTACATCTACGACGCCGAGGACTCCGTGATTCGCCTCCTCCTCGTCGTGCCCTACGAGTCGCGCGAGGTCTGGGACCGGGTGGGCCGCTTCAAACGCCAGTACCCCATGTACACCTACGAGCTGTGGACGCCCGAGCGCCTCGCGCAACTCAGCCGCCCACGGGCGCAACTGGGGTTCTGACGGGGATGTAGGGCGAGGTTGGGGAGAAGACGGGGAGCCTGCTTCTTCTGCTCCTCGTTTTTGAACGCCCGATTTGGGTGATGGATGGGCCAATGGAAGCCTTCCCGTCGTCGGGCAGGAGGACGAGCGGTGCTCGTCACCCCTCTCCCCAGCCCTCTCCCGCAGGGGGAGAGGGAGCAAAAAGCACATCCGGTACGCTTATTTCCTCATTCACATCAAGCGTCTTGAGGGAGAGGTTGGGAGGGGTGAGCGGGCGGGGCGTCTCAAGCGACCCAACCGCCCAATCTCGCCTCATCCCTCATCACTCCCCCCACCCCTTCCTTGACCCCTCCTTGACTTAGGAGGGGGGGCTATCTAGGGGTGCGGGGCGAGGTTGTAAGGTTTGTGTGACACACCTCGCCCGCCATGTGAGAAGAGTTTGGTAACGTTTCCAAAGCGAGGGCGCTTCCCCGGCCCTGCCGGTGGGAACGCCCGGCTTCCCGAGACAAACACCGGGCTGCGTGCCCGTGGAGGACAGGAATCTATGACGATCACCGAACCTACACCCTCTCCCCTGGCTGGGCCGACCGCGCCGCGCATCCGGCCCGGCAGTCCCTACCCGCTGGGGGCGACCTGGGACGGCAAGGGAACCAACTTCGCCCTGTACTCCGAGAATGCCACCGGGGTCGAGCTGTGCCTGTTCGACGAGCGGGGGCGGGAGACGCGCTTCCCGCTGGGCGAGCAGACGGCCTTCGTGTGGCACGGCTACCTCCCCAGCATTGGGCCGGGGCAGCGGTACGGCTACCGGGTGCATGGGGAGTACGCGCCCGCCAGGGGTCTGCGCTTCAACCCCAACGTGGTACTCCTCGACCCGTACGCGAAGGCGCTCGACGGCACCGAGCGGTTCGAGGCGGGCGTCTTCGGGTACGTGCCCGGCGGCGAGGACACCGTGATGCAGACCCAGGAACAGCGTGGGGCACCCCTGGGCGTCGTCATCGACCCGATGTTCAACTGGGTGGGCGACCAGAAGCCGAAGGTCCCCTTTCACCAGTCGGTGATCTACGAGACCCACGTCAAGGGGCTGACGATGACGCATCCCGACGTGCCCGAGGCGCTGCGCGGCACGTATGCGGGCGTGGCGACCGAGCCGGTGCTGCGGTATCTGAGGGACCTCGGCATCACGGCGGTGGAGTTCCTGCCCGTCCATCAGCATGTGGACGACCCCTTCCTGCTGGAGAAGGGCCTGACGAACTACTGGGGCTACTCGACGCTGAGCTTCTTCGCGCCCGACGTGCGCTACTCGGCGGCGGCGCGGCGAGGCGACCCGGCGGGAGCGGTGCCTGAGTTCAAGAACATGGTGCGGGCGCTCCACGACGCGGGCATCGAGGTCATCCTCGACGTGGTGTACAACCACACCGCCGAGGGCAACCACCTGGGGCCGACGATGAGCTTCAAGGGCATCGACAACCCGACGTACTACCGCCTCGTGGCCGACAAGCCGCGCTTCTACTTCGACTACACCGGAACCGGGAACAGCCTGAACGTCCGGCACCCCCAGACCCTCCAGCTCATCATGGACTCCCTGCGCTACTGGGTGACGGAGATGCGGGTGGACGGCTTCCGCTTCGACCTCGCCTCGACGCTGGCGCGCGGGCTGCACGAGGTCGACCAGCTCTCGGGCTTCTTCACGATCATCCACCAGGACCCGGTGATCAGCCAGGTCAAGCTCATCGCCGAGCCGTGGGACGTGGGCGAGGGCGGCTATCAGGTCGGCAACTTCCCGGTGAACTGGGCCGAGTGGAACGGCATCTACCGCGACGACATGCGCGCCTTCTGGAAGGGTGAGGGCGGGCTGGCCTCCGAGATCGGCTACCGCCTGACGGGATCGTCAGACCTCTACCAGCGCGACGGGCGCAAGCCGTACGCCTCCATCAACTTCGTGACCGCCCACGACGGCTTCACGCTGCGCGACTCGGTGACGTACGAGCAAAAGCACAACGAGGCGAACGGCGAGGGGGGCGCGGACGGCCACAACCACAACATCACGTGGAACTGCGGGGTGGAGGGCGAGACGGACGACCCGGAAATCAACGCCCTGCGCGCCCAGCAGCAGCGCAACTTCCTCGCCACGCTCCTGCTCGGGCAGGGGACGCCGATGATCCTCGGCGGGGATGAGATCGGGCGTACCCAGAAGGGCAACAACAACGCCTACTGTCAGGACAACCCTGTCAGTTGGTACGACTGGGCGAACATCGACGCCGACCTGCTGGCCTTCACCCGGCGGCTGATCCGGCTGCGGAAGGCCCACCCGGCGCTGCACCGCCGCAAGTTCTTCTCCGGGCGTACCATTCGCGGCGCGGACGTGCGCGACATCGTGTGGCTCAGATTCGACGGCAAGGAGATGAGCGACGCGGACTGGAACAACCCGCAAACGCAATCGCTGGGCATGTTCCTCGACGGCGACGGCCTCGACGACGTGGACGCCGAGGGAAGGCCCGTCAAGGACGACGACCTGCTGCTGCTGCTGAGTTCGTCGTACATCCCCCTGCCCTTCCGCCTGCCCGACCTGGATGACTGCGACGCCTGGGAACTGCTGCTCGACACCACCGACGACGGGGCGCAGGAGACGGTCGAGGCGGGCGAGGAGACGACCCTCCAGGCCCGGAGCGTGAAGCTCTACCGTTGCGCGCGGCCAGGACGCAGGCGGGTCACAGACCGGAACGGATAGGCACGGAATAGGCACGGACCCGGCGGTTCGGCAGAGGTGGGGGAAGTTCCGGCTTCCTTCACCCTTCTCTTTGGCAGTAGCGGAGACACCTCGGTTTCCCTGAAGTCCATCTCATCTCCACCCGCTCGCCTCTCCCTACGCTGATCCGTCGGGGGGGTGCCCCTGTGTATGACCATTTCCTCAAGGCACACGGTCCCGCCCCGCTCGCCCGACCTTCTCTGCACACAGGTTGTCCGGCCATGTGACGACCTTCCCAACATCTCCAACTTCTGTTCTCGCGCCACCCGCCCCGGCCCGGTGGCCCGCAAGGAGTTCCCATGACCACGCCCACCGCCCATGACCCGGCCCCCCCCACCCCGCCCGACTCGCCCGAAACCCGCCTGGGCGCGCACGTCCTCCCGGACCGGAGCGGCACCCGCTTCCGCGTCTGGAGTACCCTCGCCCGTGAGGTCGCCGTGCGGGTGGACGGCACAGACCATCCCATGAACGCGCTGGGAGGCGGCACGTTCGAGACGGTGCTCCCCGTCGGCGTGGGCACACGGTACAAGTTCGTCCTCGACGGGCTGGCCCTCCCCGACCCCTATGCGCGCTTCCTGCCCGACGGCGTGCACGGGGAGGCGGAGGTCGTGGACCTCGGCACCTTCGCCTGGGAGAACACGAGTTGGCGCGGGCTGCCCCTGAACGAGTGCGTCTTCTACGAGCTGCACGTCGGCACCTTTACCCCGCAGGGCACCTACCGGGCGGCGATGGAGCGGCTGCCGGACCTCAAGGAACTGGGCGTCACCGCCGTGGAGCTGATGCCGGTGGCGGCCTTTCCCGGCTCGCGCGGCTGGGGGTACGACGGGGTGGCGCTGTACTCGCCCTATGCGCCCTATGGCCGCCCCGAGGACCTGATGGCCTTCGTGGACGCGGCGCACGGGCTGGGGCTGGCCGTCTTTCTGGATGTGGTGTACAACCACTTCGGGCCGGATGGGAACTACCTCAGCGCGTACAGCCCGTCGTACTTCACGGAGCGGTTCCATACCCCGTGGGGCGCGGGGCTGGACTACGCCGAACCCCACATGCGCCGCCTCATCACCGGGAACGCGCGGATGTGGCTGCGCGACTACCGCTTCGACGGGCTGCGGCTGGACGCCACCCAGGAGATGCAGGACGACTCCCCCACCCACATCCTGCGCGAGATCGCCGACGGGGTACACGCGCTCGGCGGCACCCACCTCATGCTCGCCGAGGACTACCGCAACCTGCCCGAACTCGTGACCGACCACCACCTCGACGGCATGTGGGTGGACGACTTCCACCACGTCATGCGCGTGACGGTGGCAGGCGACCGCGACGGGTACTACCAGTATTACGAGGGGGGCGCGGCGGCGGTGGCGAACGTGATCAACCGGGGCTGGGTCTACGAGGGCCAGGAGTGGGAGTGGGACCAGGGGCACGCCCCGCGCGGCAGGCCCGCCGACGCGCTGAATTCCCCCTCCTTCGTGTACTTCATCCAGAACCACGATCAGGTCGGCAACCGGGCGGTGGGCGACCGCATCCACCACCTGAGCCGGGTGACGCCCGCGATGTTCCGGGGGGCCACCACTCTGCTCCTCACGCTGCCCACCACGCCGCTACTCTTTCAGGGGCAGGAGTGGCTGGCCTCCACGCCCTTTCCCTTCTTCAGCGACCACCACGGGGAACTGGGGGCGCTGGTGAGCGAGGGTCGCAAGCGCGAGTTCGCCGCCTTCGAGGGCTTCGGCGGGGACACCATCCTCGACCCGCAGGCGGAGGCGACCTTCGAGGGGGCAAAACTCGATTGGAGCGAGCGCGAGGAGGGCGAACACGCCCGCACGCTGGGGCTGTACCGCGAGCTGCTGAGGTTGCGCCGGGAGGACCCCGTGCTGCGGGACCGCGAGCGCCGCAATCTGGAGGCCGGAACTGTGGGCGACGTGGTATGGGTGCGCCACAGAACGGAGGAAGGCGAACGCGCCCTGCTCTGGAATACCGGGGGGGCCGAGCTGAATATGGACGCCGTGATCCTCTCCCTCAGCCTGCCCTCCGCCGTTCTCTTTCACTCCGAGGGCCGCGAGGACGCTACCCTCGCCCCCGGTGAGGCCGTGCTGCTGGGGTCCGGGGCATGACCCAGGTTCTCGACGCCCCGCTCCACACGCCACAGGCCACGAGCCACACGCCCTCCTCCACCTACCGCCTCCAACTTCACGCGGGCTTCGACTTCGCGGCGGCCCGCCGGGTGCTGCCCTACCTCGCGCGGCTGGGTGTGACCGACGTGTACCTCTCGCCGATCTGGACGAGCACGCCCGGCTCGACGCACGGCTACGACGTGACCGACCACGCCTCGGTCAACCCCGAACTCGGCGGCGAGGCGGGGCTGCGGCGGCTGGCGGGGCGGGCGCACGCGCTCGGGCTGCGGCTGATCGTGGACTTCGTGCCCAACCACATGGGCATCCAGGGCGGGCACAACCCGTACTGGGAGGACGTGCTGATGCACGGGCGGGCGAGCCGCTACGCGCACTTCTTCGACATCTCGTGGCAGCCCCTCAAGCGGGCGCTGGAGGGCAAGGTGCTGCTGCCCACCCTCGGCGACCAGTACGGACGGGTGCTGGAGCGCGGCGAACTGAAGCTGGAGCGCGACGGTGGGCGCTTCTTCCTGCGGTACTGGGAGCGGCGCTTTCCCATCTCGCCGCGCAGCCTCGCGGCGCTGCTGGGGCAGGTGGCGGGACGGCTGCTGGGGCGGCCCGAGCATCCTGAACTCGCCTCGGTCGCGCGGGCGGCGGCCAATCTGCCCCGCTCCACCTCCGACCTCACCGACGCCGACCGCCTCGCCCGCGCCGAGGAGGTGGACATCATCGCCCGGCGCCTCGCGGCCCTCACGGAAACCTCGCGCCCGGTGCGGGAGGCGCTGGACGGCGTGCTGGACACCGCGAACGGCGACCCGGCCCTCCTCGACTCGCTCATTCAGGAGCAGAACTACCGCCTCGCCTCGTGGCGGGTGGCGTCCGAGGAGATCAACTACCGCCGCTTCTTCGACATCAACGACCTCGCCGCCCTGCGGATGGAGGACTCCCGCGTCTTCGTCTGGGCACACGGCAAGCTGTTCGACCTCGTGCGGGAGGGCGTGGTTTCGGGCGTGCGGCTTGACCACACCGACGGCCTGTACGACCCGGCGGGCTACTTCCGGGCGCTGCAACTCGGCGCGGCGGAGGCGCTGGGCCTGCCCGCCCCGGCGGAGGACGCGCCCCGCGAGGCGCTGCCCCTGTACGTCGTTGCCGAGAAGATTCTGGAACCCGGCGAGCATCTGCCCGAGGACTGGGCCATCCACGGCACGACCGGCTACGACTTCCTCGCGCAACTCGGGGGCGTGTTCGTGGACGGGGCGAACGAGGAGGAGGTGACGGCGATCTACCGCCGCTTTACGGGCGACCGCGAGAGCTACGGCGACCACCTCTACCGGGGCAAGTCGCTGATCGAGCGCGTGTCGCTGCCGGGGGAGGTCAACGTCCTCGCCGAGCATCTGGGGCGGCTGGCCGAGGCCGACCTGCGTTTCCGCGACTTCACCCTCAGCGCCCTGCGCGACGCCATCCGCGAGGTGATCGCCTCCTTCCCGGTGTACCGCACCTATGTGCGGGCAGACGGCTCGCGCGAACCCGGCGACGACGCCAAGATCGAACACGCCGTCCGCGACGCGAAGGCCCACGTGCGCCGCCAGAACCGCGACCTGAGCGGGAGCCTCTTCGACTTTCTGGAGGCAGTTCTCAAGCTGGACGCGGAGGGTGAGGCAACCCGCGCCTCCTACGCCGACTTCGCGCTGAAGTTCCAGCAGCTCACCGGCCCGGTGACGGCGAAGGGGGCGGAGGACACGGCCTTCTACCGTTACGGGCGGCTGCTCTCGCTGAACGAGGTGGGCGGCGACCCGGCGCTGTTCGGCACGCCGCCCAAATCCTTCCACGCCTCGGCGCGCGAGCGGGCGGAACGCTGGCCCGCCTCCATGCTCGCGGGCAGCACCCACGACACCAAACGCGGAGAGGACACCCGCGCCCGCCTCAGCGTCCTCTCCGAGCTGCCGCAGACATGGGCCGCGCACCTCAGCGGGTGGCTGCCCCTCGTCCGCTCGCTGGAGACCCAGACCGAACTCGGTCCGGCCCCCACCGCCCTCGACGCGTACACCCTGCTGCAAACGGCGCTGGGAGCCTACCCGCTGGACGGGAAGACGGACGATTTCGCCGACCGCCTGAGCGCCTACATGCTCAAGGCCGCCCGCGAGGCCAAGCTGCGGACAAGCTGGGCCGCCCCCGACGGCGAGTACGAGGCGGCGCTGGACACCCTTGTCCGTGGGTTGCTGGCGAACGAGCGGTACTTGACGGACCTGCGCGGCCTGCACGCGCGCATCAGCCCTTATGGCGCGCAAAACGGCCTGTCCGCGACGCTGGCCCGCCTGACCGCCCCCGGCGTGCCCGACACCTACCAGGGCTGCGAGGGCTGGAACCAGAGCCTCGTGGACCCCGACAACCGCCGCCCGGTGGACTACACCTGGCGGACGCGGACCCTGGCGCGTATCGAGCGGAAACACCCGGAGAACGGGCTGAGACTTGCCTCCGACCTCCTCGGCGGGTACGAGGACGGCGGCGTGAAGCTCCTCGTCACCTGGGCCGCCCTTCGGGCTAGAGCCGCGCACCCCGACCTGTTCCGGCACGGCGGCTACCGACCGCTCGGCGGGGGCAGGCACCTCCTCGCCTTCGCCCGCGAACACGGGGACGAACTGGCCGTGACCGTCGCGCCGCGCCTGACGTACAGCCTGACGCGGGAGAAGACGCCGTGGGCGATGGGCGAGGTCTGGGGCAACCGCCTCCTCACCCTCCCCCGCACGGGCCTCTACGAGAACGTGCTGACGGGCGAGCGGGTGCGCGTGCGCGGGGAGAAGATCGCGGTGGCGAAGGTGCTGGAGGACTTCCCGCTGGCGCTGCTGGTGAGGCGGTAGGGGAGTCGCCGGCTTCCAACGCCGTTGAGGGCCTGAAACGGCGTAGTCATCGGCACATCGGCTCAAAGCACCTTCGGGCACAGTCACACCGGAGTCTCAACCTCAACGGTCGGGACGCGGTGCCGCTGGACTCTGACGTTTGGGGCGTTCTGTCAGAATTTGCTCTCCGGCACATCAAATTCAGGACCTACACGGGGTTTTCAGTCGCCAGTCGCCGGAGAGCGGGCCTGTCCTCCCGGCCTTCCTCATGGCACCCCGGAGGTGCCCCGGACCTCAGCCGGGCGGTGGTGGGGCACAATGGGGGGGCACCCTCCTTCCACCCTGCTCCCGCCGCACTCCCACGCGGCCACGAGGTCCATAGCATGAAACTCAACTACAGCGGTCAGGAACACGTAAAGGCACCCCCGGCGGCGGTGTGGGCCTTCGTGCAGGACCCCGAGCGGGTGGCGCGCTGCCTGCCCGACGTGCAGGAGGTCGTCGTCCACGACGCCACACATATGGACGCCACCGTGCAGGTCGGCGTGGGCATGGTACGCGGCAAGTTCAAGTTCAAGATCGAGGTCCTGCCCGACGAGGCGCAGCACCGCGTCAACGTCAAGGTGCAGGGCGGCGGCCTCGGCAGCGTCGTGGACCTGACGGCGGGCGCGAACGTCGTGGACAACGGCGACGGCACGACCACCCTGGACTGGACGGGCGACGCCACCATGCGCGGCCCGGTCGCCACGGTGGGGGCGCGCGTCCTCGATGCCCAGGCCCAGAAGCTCATCCAGAAGACCTTTCAGAACATGAGTTCGCAGGTGGGGGCACATTCGGGGACGCTGGCCTGAGTCGCGTGGGGGAGCCGCCAGGGGCCAGCCGCCAGTCGCCAGGGACACCGGGGAACGTGTGCGCTTCCCGGCCAGCGCCCGGAACATGAAGCAGCGGAAGAATCTTTCCTGTTCTCTCTGGCGACTGGCGGCCCTCTCCCCCGCTAACTCGCCGAGGTCATTTCTGCCGGGACCGGCTCGGCGGCGGGTGCCGTCTTCCGGCGTTCCCACAGCATTCCGGCGGCGAATCCGGCGAGGCTCACCCCGGCGACAGCCAGCCACAGCCCCCCGGCGGGGGTGGAATCCAGAAACGTCCCGAGCCACGCGGCGAACACCGACACGGCAGCGTGGGCGAGGACGCAGACGACGATCAGGTGGGGAAGGCGGCGCAGGGCCAACGCGCGGGCACCGAAGTGCAGCCCGGAGGCGGCCACCAGCACGCACAGCAGGAAGGGAACGATCATGCCCAGAGGGTAGGCGAGGCTGTGTCACCCGCCTCTCAACCGCCGTCACATGGACCGAAGGTGAAGGAGTCGGCGGAGTTCGGCCCCTTCGGGAGAAGAACTTGCCGAGGTCGGTCTACCCAGGAAGAGAATATCCTCGGCAGGAACGATGTTTTTCCTTCGTTCCTCCCATGAGGAGGCTGGGTAGGACAGTCCAAGCACGCCCATCGTTCTCCAACGAAGTCTTACTCGGACTTACTGGCCCGGCGCGTCTCACCCCACGGGGCTGTGAAACAGGCGAGGATGGGGCATGAGTCAGCGTCCAGAGCCAGCCCCCGCGCCGGGAGACCTGCGGGCCGCCTTTCGGGAGCGTGGGTACGTGGCGGGTGACGCGCTGGCGACGGCGCTGCGGCTCGTCGTGGCGCTGGGGAGGCCACTGCTGCTGGAGGGTCCGGCGGGGGTGGGCAAGACCGAGGCGGCCAAGACGCTCGCGGGGGCGCTGGGCACGCGGCTGATCCGGCTGCAATGCTACGAGGGGCTGGACGCGCAGGCCGCCCTGTACGAGTGGAACTACGCCCGCCAGCTCCTGCACCTGCGCGCGGCGGAGGCGGGTGGCCGCCCCGTGACCGACGCAGACCTGTACGGCCCCACCTTCCTGATGCGCCGCCCCCTCCTGGAGGCGATCAGCCAGCCCACGTCGCCCGTCCTCCTCATCGACGAGGTGGACCGCGCGGACGACGCGTTCGAGGCCTTCCTCCTCGAACTCCTCGCCGAGTGGCAGGTCACGGTGCCGGAGCTGGGGACGATCACCGCCACGAGCCGCCCCCACGTCCTGCTGACGAGCAACCGCGCCCGCGAACTCAGCGACGCCCTGCGCCGCCGATGCCTGTACCTGTGGATGGACTACCCCACCCGCGCGCAGGAGCTGGAGATCGTCCGCGCCCGGCTGCCCGGCATCGACGAGGCCCTCGCCGCGCAGGTGACGCGGGCCGTCCATGCCCTGCGCGAGTTGCCGCTGGGCAAGCCGCCGGGGGTGGCGGAGACGCTCGACTGGGCCGCCGCCCTCGTCGCCCTGCACCGCGACCATCTGGACGAGGGGGCGCTGAATCTGACGCTCGGGGCCGTCCTGAAGCTGCGTGAGGACCAGGCGCTCGCCCGTGTGACGCTGGAGCGGCTGGTGAGGGGGTAGGGGGTGGAGGACCCCGCCAGCCTCCCCGCGCGGGTGGTCGTCCTCGCGGCGCGGCTGCGGTCGGGGCACGGCTTCCTCGTCGGGCCGGGGGAGATCGTGGACGGGCTGCGGGCGCTCGGCGCGGTGGACGTGCTGAGCGTGCGGGAGGTCCGCGACGCGCTGCGACCCGTGCTGACGGCCAGCCCGGCGCAGGGGCGGGTCTTCGACGCGGAATTCGACGCCCTCTTCCGGCCCCGCACCGGGCCTCCCCCGCCGGAGTTGCCGCCCCTCCTCCCCCAGACGGAGGCTCCACCCCCACCGCCCCAGAGGGTGGGAGGAGACGCGGGCCAGCCCCGCCCCATGCCCGGCGAGACGAGGGAGGAGACCCTACCGGAACCGGCGGACACCCAACCGCTTGGAGGTCGCACCCCACCCCGCGAGGCGGAGGGAGAACCGGACCAGCCCGGCGAGCCGCCCCGGTTGCTCACTGCCCGGCTGAGTCCGCACGCGGGCGCAGGGGGTGGAGTGGAGGCCGGGGGCGACGACCTGCCGGAATTGCTGCGGGCGGCGGGGGCGCTCGCGCGGGCGGTGGAACTGGGGCGGGCACGGCGGCTGGTCCCGCAGGGCCGGGGTTCGAGGCTCGACGCCCGGCGCACCCTGCGGGCGGCAGCACGGACGGCGGGCGACCCGGCGCGGCTGCGCTGGCTGGGCCGACCGCGCTGCGCGCCCCGCTTCCTCCTCGTGCTGGACGGGAGCCGGAGCATGGGCCGGAGCGCCACCCTGCTCTTGCGCTTCGCCCACGCGCTGCACCTGCGCTCGCGGCGGGTGGAGGTGTACGCCTTCAGCACGGCGCTGACCCGGCTCACGCCTCTCCTGCGCGGCACTCTCCCCGGTGCCCCCCTCCGCCTGCCCGACCTCGGGGACGCGTGGGGCGGCGGCACGCGCATCGGGGAGAATCTGCTGCGGCTCGCGCGTGAGGAACGCGCCCGCGTCACCCGCGATACCGTGGTCCTCATCCTCAGCGACGGGCTGGACACGGGCGAGCCGGAGGCCCTGACGCGCGCCCTGCGCGACCTCAGCCACCGCGCGGGCCTCCTCGTATGGCTCTCGCCGCTCGCCGCCGCGTCCGGCTACCGGCCCGTGCAGCGTGCGGTGCAGGCCGCCCTGCCGCATCTGGACGCCTTCCTGCCCGCCGCGAGTGTCGGCGACCTCCACGCCCTCGCGCGGGAGTTGCGCGGGCGGTGGTAGGTGTCTCAACCTGCCTTGCATGAACGACGAAGAGATCGGCCTCGTGTACCCCGACGACCTCGACGACGAGGGCTGGCCGGAGGACCCCACCGCCGACCCCCGCTTTCTCGTCTGCTCCCAATCTGTCAAGGAACAGGCGTTCGAGGTGCTGTGGCAACCGCTGGGCGAACAGCTCGGCTTGGACTTCGAGTTGCTGGACCTTCAGGACATCCCCGCCGAGGACGTGCCGACGGCGCTGGAGATGATGCGGGAGGTGCGGGAGACACACGAGGACGGCGAACTCGGGGCGTATCTGGAACGGTTGGGGGCGTTCCTGGCGGAGGCGATGGATCGGGGGCAGGGTGTGACCGTCTCGCTGTAGCTCCTCGCCCCAGCGCGTGTTGGGCGAGCGGTACTTGCCACCCCCCACCCGGCCTCCCCCGCAAGGGGGGAAGAGCTACACGCCCGGCGTTCTCGCCTTGCTAAGCCGTCCCGCCGACTTTGCACCCGTTTGAAGGAGTCGGAACGGACCTCACAACGCCCCTTCAACGGAAGGCGGCCAGCCCGGACGGAATCAGGCTGACCGCTGACGGCTGAAAGCTGAGTGCTCTACCGAAAGGGCCGCAGTGCCCCCGGATTTATCCGTGGGGGCAAACGCGGCCCCCGCCCGTCAGGGCGGCAAGGCTGAGGCCCAGAAGTGCTAAGCTAAACGAGCAATGGCCCCGCGCTGCTGATACAGCCGGGACCGTGGCAGACACCTTTCGAGGAGGTGCCGCACACGGAAAATACCACTTTGCGGGCGTTTCGCTATCGCCTGTCCCCCACCAAAGCGCAAGAAGCGGCGCTGGACACCACGTTGCTGCTTTGCCAGCGGCTGTACAACGGCTGTCTCGAAGAACGGCGGGGGGCGTACAGGAAGGCAGGCAAGAGTCTCACCGCCTACGACCAGATGAAGTCGCTGCCCGAGGTGAAAGCGGCGCTGCCCGAGTACGCCGGGGTGAACGCGCAAGTGCTTCAAGATGTGGTGAAGCGTCTGGACAAGGCGTTCAAGGGCTTCTTCCGCCGGGTGAAGGCAGGACAGAAAGCGGGCTTCCCCCGGTTCAGGGGCAGGGAACGGTACGACAGCTTCACGTACCCGCAACCCTCGCAGAACAGCGTCTCCGGGGACGGGAAGCACGTCTATTTGCCCAAGATTGGGAATGTGCGAATCAAACTCCACCGTCCCTTCTGCGGCAAGCTTAAGACGCTGGCCGTGAAGCGGGAGGGCCGGGAGTGGTACGCAGTGCTGACCTGCGAGGTGCCGAGGGCGGAGCCGCTGTCGCCGACCGGGAGCAGCGTGGGGATAGACGTGGGAACGACGTGGTTTTACGTGACCTCGGATGGGGAGTTCTGCGAAAACCACAGGCTCTTCCAGCGTTCCAGCAAGAAACTCCGGGTGGCACAACGCGCCCTGTCGCGCAAGTCCAACAAGCGCAGCAACCGTCGCTGGAAGGCGAAGGAGCGGGTCGCCAGGCTGTACCGCAAAACGGCACGGCAACGGCTTCAGTTGCATCACGAACAGGCGAAGAAGCTCACCACCGCGCACGACCTCATCTGCCACGAAGACTTAGGTGTGAAGGGCATGGCCCAGGGCAATCTGGGCAAGCAGATTCACGATGTGGCGTGGGGGCAGTTCTTTTCCATCCTCTCCAGCAAAGCGGAAGAAGCTGGCCGGAGAGTCGTCGCCGTGGACCCGAGGTTCACCTCCCAGCGGTGCCGTATCTGCGGGCACACCGAGCGGGGGAACCGAAGGGGGCAGGCGGACTTCAGGTGCCTGAGTTGTGATCATGCCGAGAACGCCGACGTGAACGCAGCGAAGAACATCTTGAGCAAGGGACTTGCTTTCGTGGCAGGGCGTATCTCAACGGAGACTGCGTGCCCCGAGAAGCCCCCGCTTTAGGCGTGGGGTAGTTCACCTGTACCGCAGCGCCTCCATCAGCTCCTCCACCATCTCCACCGTGTCGCCGCGTGTGGCGGCGGTGGCGACGTGTGCCTCAAGGTGCCCACGCAGCACGACCTCGCCCGCGCCGCCCAGCGCCCCCTGCACGGCCTTGATCTGCCGCAGCACGTCCACGCAGTACACGTCCTCCTTTTCCAGCATCCGCACGATGGAATCGAGGTGCCCCCGCGCGATGCTCAGGCGTCGGGCGGCCCGTTTGCGGGCGTCTTCCGGCATACACAGCTTGTTCTCGGCGTGGCAGTGGGTGGCCGTGTCGGTCATGGCAGGTCCTTCAGCCAGGCGCGGTACTGATTGATCTCCGCCGTCTGCGTCCTGACGATCCGCGCGGCGAGTTGCCGGACCTGCGGATTCTGGGAACGGGCCGGAACGAGCCTCGCCATCTCCACCGCGCCCTCGTGGTGGGGAATCATGCCCTCCAGGAACCAGCGGTCAGTATCGCCCTTCGGCGACATGGACATGCTCCGGGGCGTGTAGCTCTTGCCCGTCCACTTCCGCACCCACGCGCCGAGCTGGGCGATCTCCTTCTCCTGCGTGGCGATGACCTCACGGGCGGCGGCCTTCACCCGCGCGTCGTTCCCCAGCCGCAGCTCCGCGCGGGCCATATCCACGGCCATCTGGTGATGGTCCATCATCCGCAGGGCAAAGCGCACGTCGAAGGTCCAGCCCAGGAGCGGGCGCAGTTGGTCGAGCGGCCCCGCCTCCTTGCCCGTCGCGGTGGACGCGCCGTGCCCGCCGTGGCCCGTATGAGTCCCGGCGAGCGCCCCACCCGTCAGCGCCAGCGTGAGCAGCAGCGCCGCCCTCATCGTGCCTGTGCCCCGTAGCCCTCCTCGGCCACGGCGGCGACGAGCGCGTTCGCCTCCACCTGCCCTTCCACGGTCGCCTTCCCGCCCTCCAGGTCCACCCGCACGCCCTCCACGCCGGGTACCGCCTTCAAGGCTCCCTCAACGGCCTTCACGCAATGCCCGCAGCTCATCCCGGTGATCGTCAGTTCGGTGGTCATGGAGTCAGGCTATACCCAGGGGGGGAGGGTGTCAAGGAGCTATCAGCTATTAGCGGTCAGCTATCAGCAAAGGAAGGCTGAAAGCTGAAAGCTGATGGCTGACAGCTTGCCAGACCCTCCCTGGGGGGATATGCTCCTCCCATGAAAACTCTCGAACTCGATATCGGCGGCATGACGTGTGCCGCGTGCGTGGGGCGGGTGGAACGCGGGCTACGGAAGGCGGAGGGGGTGGAGGCGGCGGCTGTCAACCTCGCCACCGAGCGGGCGAGCGTGACCTACGATCCGGCGCGGACTGACGCGGCGACGCTCGTGCGGCGGGTGGAGGACACCGGGTACGAGGCGCGGACGGCGGAGGCGAGCTTCCCCGTGGAGGGGATGACCTGCGCGGCGTGCGTCGGGCGGGTGGAGCGGGCGCTGAATCGGGCGGAGGGCGTGCTGAGCGCGTCCGTGAACCTCGCCACCGAGCGGGCGAGCGTGACGTACCTGCCCGCTGCTACCTCGCCCGCCGCCCTCAGGGACGCGGTGCGCGGGGCGGGGTACGCGGTGCCGGACGAGACCGAGCGGGCACAGTCCAGATTGGATGCCGACAGGGAACGCCGGGCGCGTGAGATGACCGACCTTCGCCGGGCTGTCCTCTTCGCGGCGGCCTTTTCCATCCCCCTCTTCCTGCTCGCCATGCTGCCGATGCTCTGGATGCCGCTCCACATGTGGCTGATGGAGAACGTCGGGATGAACGCGCTGAACTGGATCATGCTCGCGCTCGCCGCGCCGGTACAGTTCGGCCCCGGCCTGCGCTTCTACCGCTCGGGCTGGGCGGCCCTGCGGCACCGCTCCCCGGACATGAACACGCTCGTCATGCTGGGCACGACCGCCGCCTTCGCGTACTCGGTGCTGGCGACCGTCGCGCCCGGCCTCTTCCCGGTGGGGAGCGCGCACGTCTACTTCGAGGCGTCGGCGGTCGTCATCACCCTGATCCTGCTCGGCAAGCTGTTCGAGGCGCTGGCGAAGGGCCGCTCGGGCGAGGCGATGCGGTCGCTGCTCGCCCTGCGCCCCAGCACGGCCCGCGTGCGGCGCGGCGGCGAGGTGGTGGAGGTCGCGGCGGACGACGTGCGGGTGGGCGATCTGGTCCTGATTCGCTCCGGCGAGCGGCTGCCCGTGGACGGGGAAGTGACAGAGGGCCGCTCCTACGTGGACGAGTCCATGCTGACGGGTGAGCCGGTGCCCGTGGAGAAGACGACCGGCAGCCGCGTCACGGGCGGCACGGTGAACGGCACGGGGGCGCTGACCTTCCGGGCGACGGGGGTGGGGGCGGACACGGCGCTGGCACGAATCGTCCGCCTCGTGGAGAGCGCGCAGGCGAGCCGACCGCCCATTCAGGGCCTCGCCGACCGGGTGGTGGCTGTGTTCGTGCCCGTCGTCCTCGTCATCGCGGCGCTGACCTTCCTGACGTGGCTGCTGCTCGGCGGGGAGGGGGCGCTGGCGAACGCGCTCGTCCACACCGTCGCCGTCCTCATCATCGCCTGCCCGTGCGCGATGGGACTCGCCACACCCGTCTCCGTGATGGTGGGCAGCGGGAAGGCCGCGCAGCTCGGCGTGCTGTTCCGCTCCGGGGCGGCATTGGAGGGGCTGGGCCGGGCCGGGGTGGTGGCGCTGGACAAGACGGGGACGGTGACGCGGGGGGCACCGGAGGTCACGGAAGCGGTCAGCTCTCAGCCGTCAGCCGTCAGCGAGGATGAACTGCTCTCGCTCGCTGCCGCCGCCGAGGCTTCCTCGGAGCATCCGCTGGCAAGGGCGGTCGAGCGGGCGGCGCGGGAGCGGGGGTTGGCGGTCCCCACGGCGACGGAGTTCGAGGCCCTGCCCGGCTTCGGGGTGCGGGCGACGGTGGACGGGCGGCGGGTGGAGGTCGGCGCGGCGCGGTTCATGGCGCGGCTGGGGCTGCCGCTCGGCGAGTTGGGGCAGGAAGCGGACCGGCTCGCCACTCGGGGACGCACCCCCGTCTTCGTGGCGTTGGACGGGGAACTGGCGGGCCTGCTGGGCATCGCCGACCCGTTGCGCGAGGGCAGCGCGTCGGCCATCCGCACGCTTCAGGGGCAGGGGGCAGAAGTGGCCCTGATCACGGGCGACACCCGCGCGACCGCCGGGGCCGTGGCCGCCGAGGTCGGGGTGTCGCGCGTGCTGGCCGAGGTCCTGCCGGAGGGCAAGGCGGACGCGGTGGCGGAGTTGCAGGCGGGGGGACGCACCGTCGCCTTCGTCGGGGACGGCATCAACGACGCCCCGGCCCTCGCGCGGGCGGATGTGGGCGTCGCCATCGGCACGGGAACGGACGTGGCCGTGGAGACCGCCGACGTGATTCTGATGAGCGGCGACCTGCGCGGCGTGCCGAACGCGGTGGCCCTGTCACGCGCCACCCTGCGGAACATCCGGGTCAACCTCTTCTGGGCCTTCGCGTACAACGTCCTCCTCATTCCGGTCGCGGCGGGCGTGCTGGCCCCGTGGGGCGTCACCCTCTCCCCCGTCCTCGCCGCCGCCGCGATGGGGTTATCGAGCGTCTTCGTGCTGACGAACGCGCTGCGGCTCAGGACCTTCCGGCCCCCGCTGAGGGTGGCGTCGTCTTCCCCGGAGGTTCCGATGAGGCAGACGGTGGCGCGAGGACAGACTTAAGAGGCTGCGTCTTTCCACTCCTCCCCCCTTGCGGGGGAGGCCGGGTGGGGGTGGCAAGCCCCGCTTGCCCAACATCACCAACACAGGGAGGAGCGCCCCGGCACACTCTCCAGGGCGCTCCTCTTCTCTCCCTCTTCAGAACCAGCGGCGCTTGCTCGCGGTCCGCTTGCCCAGACGCTTCTCGGCCTGCCCCAGCAGGAAGTCGAGGGCGCGGTCGCGTTTTCCGAGCTTGGTGTACTTGCCGCGCCCCACCTGCCGCTTGCGGCGCACCATGCCGATGAGTTCGAGGGCGACGGGGGCGTAGACCATCCACTTGCTGAGTTTGCCGCCGCTGCGGCTGCGGGTCGTCTTCATGCCTCCCATTACGACATCCAAGAGAGAAAAGTTGCTGAGGACAGGCTCAGCCGGGTTCACGAAGGCGCTCAAGGTCTCTCTGGCGACTAGAAGCTGGCGACTGGCGACCCCGAAACGGCCCTCCCCCGGCAAATGCTCTACGCTGGGGCATGACCCAGACCGTGGACCCGGTGGCGGCCCTGCGCGGGCAACTCGTGGCGTGGCGGCGGCACCTGCACATGCACCCCGAAGTCGGCTTCGCGGAGCACGAGACGGCGGCATACATCGAGGCCGAGTTGCGGAAGATGCCGGGCCTGACCGTCTCCCGCCCGACCGCGACGAGCGTGCTGGCCGTGCTGAGGGGCGGGAAGCCGGGCCGCACCATCCTCCTGCGCGCGGACATCGACGCCCTGCCGATGGAGGAGGAGAATACCTTCGAGTACGCTTCGCGCAATCCGGGGGCCATGCACGCCTGCGGGCACGACGGGCACACGGCGATTCTGCTCGGGGTGGCGCGGCTGCTGTCGAGTGACGCGGCGAACGTCCCCGGCGAGGTCCGCATGATCTTCCAGCACGCCGAGGAGATCGGGCCGGGCGGCGCGGAGGAACTCGTCACGGGCACGGGCCTGATGGACGGCGTGGACGTGGTGACGGGCCTGCACCTCAACTCGCAGCTTCCGGTCGGCGTGGTGGCGGTCAAGCCAGGGGCGTTTATGGCCGCGCCGGACACGGTGGAGATCGTGATCAAGGGCAAGGGCGGGCACGGCGCGCACCCGGAGCAGGCGGTGGACCCCATCGCGGTCGGGGCGCAGGTCGTGACGAACCTTCAGCACGTGGTCAGCCGTCAGGTCGCGGCGCTCGACGCGCTCGTAGTGTCCATCACGTCCTTCCACAGCGGCACCACGCACAACGTCATCCCCGACACGGCGAACCTGCTGGGCACAGTGCGGACCTTCGACCCGGAGCTGCGCGAGCGGGCACCGCAACTCATCGAGCGCGTGGTGAGGGGCGTGTGTGAGGCGCACGGGGCGGGCTACGAGTTCCGGTACGAGCTGGGCTACCGTCCCGTCATCAACACGGACTGGGTATCCGCGCGGCTTCGGGAAATCGCGCTGGAGACGGTCGGCCCCGAGCACTATCAGGACGCCAGGCCCACGATGGGCGGCGAGGACTTCAGCGCCTACCTCCAGCGGGCACCCGGCGCGTACTTCAACGTCGGCTCGGGCAGCGACGAGGCCGACAGCCGCTGGCCGCACCATCACCCGCGCTTCACCCTGGACGAGGCCAGCCTGGAGACGGGGGTGCGGATGCTCCATGCCGCCGCGCTGCGCCTGGGGCTGCCGGAGTAGGAGGAGACCCGTGCTGCCCGAAGCCGTCGCCCGCCAGATCATCGCCGAGCATGGGGGGCGTCCGCGTGGGGTGGGCCAGATTGCGGGTGCCCCGCACGCCGCGCGCGACAACCCCGGCTGCGGCGATCACGTCACGGTGTGGGCGCGCGTGGAGAATGGGCGGCTCGCGGAGGTGCGCTTCACCGGGAAGGGCTGCGCGGTCAGCCGGGCAAGTGCGAGCCTGATGACGCAACGGCTCGGCGGCCTGGCGCTGGGGGAAGTTCACGCCCTGAGCGCGAGCTACCGGGCGATGGTCATGGGCGAGGCCCTGCCCGATCCGGCGCTCGGCGACCTCGTGGCGCTGGCGGGCGTGAGCCGCCTGCACGCGCGGCGCAAGTGCGCGCTGCTCGCCTGGCAGGCGCTGGAGACAGCGTTGAGTGAGGTGGAGAAGGCATGACCATACCCTCACCCACCGAGGTCGTTCGCGCCTGGGAGGAGGCCGTCAACGCGCGGAACGAGACGCGGCTGCTCGCCCTCTCCGACCCGGAGATCGAGATTGTCGGGCCACGGGGCAGCGTGCGCGGGCATGCCGTCTTGACCGACTGGCTGGGACGGGCAGGGTTGCGGTTTGAGACGAGACGCCGCTTCGCTCGGGGCGCGGAGGTCGTCCACGAACAGGTGGGACGGTGGCACGACCTGGATACGGGCGCGGTGGTAAGTGAGGTGCCCATCGCCTCCCATTACCGGGTCGAGGGTGAGCGGGTCGTGTATGTGGCGCGTTACGACGAGTTGAGCACGGCGTTGGGGCGTGCGGGGTTGGAGGAGGGGCAGGGGGTGGGTTGACGACTTCGTTTTTTAGGAGGCGCTGCCCGCTCACCCCCTCCCGGCCTCCCCCTCAAGGGGGAGGAGTGAAAAGAGCAAGAGCTTGAGCGTCTTTTCTCCCCGCCTCCTCGTGGGTGATTCGAAGAGCCGCTTGCAGAGGAAGCCACGTAACAGCTCCGCCACCCAATTCCCCTTCATCTGGCCGCTGGAAGCTGGCGGCTGACTGCCCCCTCACCGACCCCGCAATGTGTTCTGCACGGCGCTCATGAACTCCATGCGGGTCCGCATGTCCTCCTTGAACACGCCCCGCATGGCCGAGGTGGTCGTGGAGGAGTTCTGCTTCTGCACGCCGCGCATCGCCATGCACAGGTGAACGCCCTCCATCAGGACGGCCACGCCCTTCGGGTCGAGCAGTTCCTCCACGGCGTCGGCAATCTGGGTCGTGATGCGCTCCTGCACCTGAAGGCGGCGCGAGTAGAGGTCCACGATGCGGGCGAACTTGCTCAGGCCCAGGATTTTGCCGTCGGGGATGTAGGCGATGTGCGCCCGGCCATAGAAGGGCAGCATGTGGTGTTCGCACATGGAGTAGAACTCGATGTCCTTGACGATCACCATCTCGCTGCCCTCCGCCTCGAACACGGCGTCCCCGGCGGCGTCCCGCAGGGTCTTCTGATACCCGGCGGTGAGAAAGCCCCACGCCTTCGCCACGCGGTGCGGCGTCCGCAGCAGCCCCTCGCGCTCGGGGTCCTCGCCGATGGCGGCGAGCCAATCATGGGTCAGGTCGCGCAGGCCCGGCACTTCCTCCCGCTCGTCGGCGGCGCTGATGGTGGGGGGGGTGGTCATGGGGATGAGTGTAGGGGTTGGGAGTTGGAGAGGAGGCGTTAGGGTGGTCTGAACCCAGGTTCCTAAGAATGACGGGCCTGGGGAACGTTTGTCCCCAACTTCAGTCCTCCCCGACCCCACCGTATTCGGCCACCAGCGCGGCCATCGGGTGAGACTCCTCTCCCCGTTGCCGGAACCCGGCGACCACGCCCCTCCGGTCCGGTTCCGGGCGGTTCTGACTCACCTTCCATTTGCCCGCCAGCCGGTCGATCTCCAGTTCGATGCCGACGATGCCCTTCATCTGTGAAGTGATGTACGAGTCGGGCGCATCGGCCACTTCCCACGGGACCGGGCGTTCCTGTTCCTGGGATCGTGTCAGCGCGTTCAGGTGGTGGGCGAGCCACGCGGCATCCTCAATCAGGCGCGGCCTGCCCCAGGCGTGAACCGTGGCGTAGTTCCAGGTGGGAACGACCTTGCCGGTCTCCTGTTTGGTTGGGTACCAGGAGGGCGTGACGTACTCCTGCGGCCCCTGGAACACGACGAGGCATTCGGAAGCGGGGCCAAGCTCACGGAGTTGCGGATTGGCGCGGGCCAGGTGAGCCTGGAGGGTCCCCTTCGCGGAAGCCGACGGTGCCAGGACGAAGGGGATGGGATTTGCCATCAGGCCACCCGGACCTGCGGTGATGAGTAGACCGAGGGGGAACTTCCGAATCAGCGCGTGCTGGACTTCAAGCCGTTCTTCCCGAAAGTGTGGGGGTTGGTACATGGCCTTCTCCTTTACCCAGACGCTCTCGATGCTGTCAACAGCTCGCAGCCTCTCCTCCCTCACCCCCACGTCACCGCCCCGTACGTCTGCTCCCGCGCCGGGCCGCACGAGAAGATGACGACGGGGCAGTTCACGGTCTCCTCGATGAGGTCGAGGTACGCCTGGGCCTCCCCCGGCAGGGTGCCCCGGCTACTCGCGCCGTCGGTGGTGGTCCAGCCGGGCAGCTCGCGGTAGACGGGCTGGCCGCCTTCGTCGTACCTCACGCAGACCTTGACTGTCTCCAGGCCCGCGAGGATGTCCATCTTGTTGATCACGAGACCGTCGAGGCCGTTCACGTCCACGGCGTACTTCAGGAGGTCGAGGTCGAGCCAGCCCACCCGGCGGGCGCGGCCCGTCGTCGTGCCGAACTCGTCCCAGGGGTTGGAGCCGTCGCCGCGTAGCCGAGTCTCCATCGCGCCGAAGACCTCGGTGACGAAGGGGCCGTGGCCCACGCGGGTGTTGAACGCTTTGGCGACGCCGTACACCTGCCCGACCGCCTTGTGGTTCACGCCCGCCCCGACGAGGATGCCGCCGACCGTGGGGTGGCTGCTCGTCACGAAGGGGTAGGTGCCGTAGTTCAGATCGAGGAGAGTGGCCTGCGCGCCCTCGAACAGGACGTTCTCGCCGTCCTTAATGGCCTGGCGCAATTCGGCCCCCGTGTCGCGCACGAAGGGCAGCAGCGCGTCGCGGATGGGGAGGAGGTAGCCCAGCGCGTCGGCCACGCTGGACCAGCCCGCCTCCCGCGTGGAGTTGGGTTTGGCCTCCAGCAGCCGCTCGATGCGCTCGCGCAGGGTGGCGTCGTCCGCGAGGTCCCCGAAGCGCAGGCCCACCCGCCGCGCCCGGTCGGCGTAGGCGGGGCCGATGCCGCGCCCGGTCGTGCCCACGAAGTCCTTGCGCCCGTCCACGTACTTGTGGTGGGGCAACACGAGGTGCGCCCGGTCGCTGATCCGCAGCTCGGGCCTCAGCCCGCCGTCGAGGAGGCTCTGGCGCTCGGCGAGGAACTTCTCGGGGTCGATGACCATGCCGTCACCCAGCACGCTGACCGCGCTCTCGTGGAGCACGCCGCTGGGCAGCAGGTTGAGCTTGTAGGTCCGCCCCCCCGCCGTGACGGTGTGCCCGGCATTCGCGCCGCCCTGATACCGCACCACGTACCGCGCTCCGGGCGCGAGAAAGTCCGTGATCTTCCCCTTGCCCTCGTCTCCCCACTGCGCGCCGATGATCGCTATTCCGGGCATCCTGAAGCCTCCAGCCACGCGCCCGGACTTGCCCCCCTCCGGCCCGAAAGCAGGCCAAAAAAAAGCACGGCGCGCAGCACCGTACTTGAGTCTAACCCGGTCGGGGAGGGTGGAGGGGCGGATGTCCAGAGAGCTATCAGCAGTCAGCAGTCAGCCGTCAGTCACAGGGAGCTGAAAGCTGACCGCTGACGGCTGAGAGCTTTACACCACCAGGATGATCGGCTCCTCCAGCTCCCGCGCCACGTCGGCCAGGAAGCGCGCGGCGTGGGTGGGGTCGAGGTCGCCGCAGAGGGTGAGGGCGGCGCGGTCCCCCGCAACGCGGCCCAGGCTGAGGGTAACGGTGTGGCCGAAGTGCAGGTCGTCGAGGTCGAGGTGGCCCGCGTCGGTCACGAGGAGGTCGGGGGTGAGGTCCTGGGGGTGGTTCAGGGCGTCCAGAGCGTCACGCAGGGCACCCGCGACCACCGGGCGGGGGTGAGCCGTCTCCGCGTCGTGCAGGGCGACGGTGCCGAGGCCCAGGCTCTCCGCGTGACGGGAGGCGGCGCGGGCGACGAGGAGGGCGAGGGGAACCTCACGGCCCAGGGCGCTGGCGAGCTGGCGGCTCAGGTCGGTGATGGGCCGGGCGTTCACGTCGCGGCGCAGGTAGACGCCGAAGGACTGAGATTGAGCGGGGGCGGGCAGTTCGGCCACCGCTTCCACCGTCTCCTCCACTTCCATTTCGGGCACTTCTACTTCCACTTCGAACACGGGCACTTCGAACACGGGCACTTCCGGCTGCGGCTCGGCGACCTCGGGGGCGGCCTCGAACACGGCGGCGGGCTGGGCTTCCTCCATCACGGCCCCGGCGGCTTCTGTGGGGAAGGCGACCTCCACCTCCGGCTCCACCTCGGCCACGTCGAGCGCGGGCGTGACCTCCACGGGGGCGGGCGTCTCCATCACGGGGAGCGGGAAGTCCAGGCTGGGGAGCGGGGCGGGCGCGGGCGGCGCGGCGGGCGTCTCCGGCAGTTGGAAGACGGGCGTGGGTTCCGTCACGACGGGGATTTGGGCGACGGGTGCCTGAGCAGCGGGCGTCGGGAAGGCCGGAAGCTCGGGGAGAACCGGGGCCGGGGCGGGCTGGACGGGCTGCGGCTGGGGCTGGAAAAACTGAGTCGGCGCGGCCTCGGGCTGCGAGGTCTGGGGCTGAGAGATTTGGGGCTGAGAGATTTGGGGGTGAGAGATTTGCTGCGGGGTCGGGGCGGCGGGCTTGTACAGGCTGGAGAGCAGGCTGCCCAGGCCCAGCGACATCCCGCTGCTCGCCGGGGCGGGCGCGGCTGCCGGGGTGGGAATCACCGGGACGGGTTCGGGGCGCACGGGTTCGGGCACCGTGAAGGCGGGCACCGGGGGCAGCGTCGGCTCGGCGGGCGCGGGGGCACTCCAGGCGGAAGCGGCGACCGGGGTGGGCGCGGGCGGCGCGAGAATCGCCTGGTCGTCGTCCAGCTCGAAGTCGAGGGCGTCGTCGGCGAGGGCGGGGGCGACGGCGGGGGCCGGGGCGCTCTGGGCCTGCGCGACGAAGGCGGTGATGTCGGAGTCCACGCCCGCGCCCCGCAGTTGATCGGCGGTGGGCAGGCCGGGGGCGGTCAGGCCGAGGCCCAGGCTGGCCGAGAGGTCCTCGCCGGTCCAGTCGGGCGGTGGGGCGTCCACGGGCGTGGGCGGCGGTTCCTCGTCGCCGCTCATGATGCGCGCGAGGTGGCCCAGCACGTCGCCCTCCACGATGAGGCCGCCCTCACCGCTGCCGCGCAGCGTGCGCCAGTCTATTCCGTTTGCCTCTGCCAGAATTTTGGCGAGCGGAGCGATTTGTTCCATGCGTTCCCCCTTTGGCCCCCTCGCGTGCTTCCCGTCTGGAAGCCGCATTGCCCACGGGGGCGGGATGGGCCTTGTTACCTTCAGGCAGGGTGCCGTGTTGGACCTGACAGCCTTCTTTCAGAAGCAGGTGGGAAAGGGCGGTGGTGCAGACAGAGGCGAGGGTGAGAAGGAGGGGATTGGGCAGTGAGGGTGGGCACACTCGGCCTCAGTCCGACCCCTTCCAGCGGACGTTCGATATAAGCGGGAGATCGAGGAAAAGTATCTTTTACACCCCGTTTAGGGCCTGAGTTTCCCGTACCAGACAGCAAAGCTTCCAAGAATGCCCTGTACGCTGGATTTTGGCTCCACAGCCTCCCAGCCGTGACTCTCAACGATCCGACATGACCGTGCCCAACTACGGCGTGAGCAGGGAGGCCGATGAACACGGCATTCCAAGCCCTAAACGGCGTTTTACGTCTGGCAGCAGGACGAGCGATGCTCGCCACCCCTCTCCCCGGCCCTCTCCCGCAAGGGGGAGAGGAAGCAAGACCTCCTGTTCGTCGTCCTGCTCCCTTTACTCCACGCGACGCGCCGGATGTGGGCAGGAACCCGGCGCGGTGGTAGGCTCGGGGCGTTGCCGCGCGGGCCGGGCACAGCGCCCAGAAGGGACAGTGCCCAGAAGGACCGCGCGATTTCGGGAGCCACCATGCAGATATTCGAGGAGATGCAGTCGCGCGGGCACGAGGCCCTGACGCTTCTTCACCACGCGCCGAGCGGCCTGCGGGCGGCATTGGCGATCCACTCCACCGTCCTCGGCCCGGCCATCGCGGGGGTGCGGCTGCGCTCCCTGGACGAGGAGACGGCCCTGAAGGGCGCGCTGGCCCTCAGCGAGAGCCTGACCCTCAAGGCGGCGCTGGCAGGCCTGAACTACGGCGGCGGCGCGTGCGTGCTGATGATGCCGGACTCGGGCGTGGACGATCCGCACGCCCGCGAGGCGCTGTTCCGCGCCCTGGGCCGACAGGTCAAGCCGCTGGAGTCGCGCGCCGTGCTCACCGAGGACATCGGCGTGACGCCGCGTGACATCGCCTTTGTGGCCCAGGAGACGCCCGCCACGCTGGGCGTGAATACCGACACGAGCAGCGTCACCGGCTACGGCGTCTACCGGGGCATCAAGGCCGCCGCCCGGCACGCGCTGGGCAGCGAGAGCATGCGCGGCGTGCGGGTCGCCGTGCTGGGGACGGGAGCCGTGGGCCGGGCGCTGGCCGGGCATCTCCACCGCGAGGGGGCGCGCCTGACCCTCGCCGACAGCCACCCCGAGCGTGCCCAGGCGCTGGCCGACGAGTTGGACGGCACGACCGTCGTGGGGGCGGGGGAGTTGCTCGACGCGCCGTGCGACATCCTCGCGCCGTGTGGGTACGGGCATTCCATCCGCAGCACGGACGTGCCCCGGTTGCAATGCCGCCTCATCGCGGGCGGCGAACACCACCCCCTCACCCGCCGGGGCGAGGCGGCGGTCAAGGAGGCGGGCATCGTCTACATCCCCGACTTCGCCATCAACGCGGCGGGATTGATCGCCGCCGCCACCTCCTCCACCCCCGAGCAGGCCGCCGAGCGCGTCTACGCCACCGTCGCCCGCATCTCCGCCGTCGCCGAGCAGGTGGGCAAACCGCCCCACGTCGTCGCCCGCCGCATGGCCGAGCGCCGCATCGACCTGATCGGCAGCCTGGGAACGGGCGGGGCCGGGGCGGGGAGGAGGGCGTGAGGCTTGTGCCGCGTCGCCCGTGGCTGGTGGAGGAGGCCCCCTTCTTTTTCCACAAGCCACGGGCCACAAGCCACAGGCCGCGCCGGAGGCGCGCATGACCTCCCCCTTCGTCATCGGCGTCGCGGGCGGCTCGGGCAGCGGCAAGACCACCGTCACGCGGCGGGTGATCGAGACGGTGGGGGCGGGGGGCGTCGCCGTGCTGAGCCAGGACAACTACTACCGCGATCAGACCGACGTGCCCGAGGCGATGCGGGAGGGGACGAACTACGACCACCCGGCGGCGTTCGACTGGCGGCTGCTGCGCGAGCACCTGGCGGCGCTGCTGGCGGGCGTGCCCGTGGAGATGCCGGAGTACGACTTCACGCGGCACACGCGCTCCAGCGAGACGACGACCGTGCTGCCCGCGCCCGTGGTCGTGCTGGAGGGCTTCTTCGCCCTGTACGACGAGGAGTTGCGGGGCCGGATGCACCTCCGGGTCTTCGTGGACGCCGACGCCGACGTGCGCTTCATCCGTCGCCTCCTGCGCGACACCCAGGAGCGCGGGCGCACGCCGGAGAGCGTCATCACGCAATATCTGGAGTTCGTGCGCCCCATGCACCTGAGCTTCGTGGAGCCGACCAAGCAGTACGCCGACGTGATCATCCCCCACGGCGGCATGAACGAACCGGCGCTGGACATGCTGGCGGCGCGGATTCGTACAACTATTTGAGGAGTTGGGGGTAAGGGGTGAGGCGTTAGGGTGGAAGAGAACGGCCTCACCGCCTTAGCCCTCACCCCTCCACCCTGATTCCTACCCCCTAGGATATTCCCCGTGACCGACCCCAACCCCACCCGCCCCTCCCTCTCCCGCGCGGCGTCCGGGCCGCTCGCGCCGTCCTCCGCCCGGCCCGACGCGCCACCGCCCACGCGGCATCCGCTGACGTGGCCGCTCCTTGGCGTCATTCTCCTCTCGCTGATTCCGGCGCTCGTGCTGGCGTGGCAGCGCGTGGGCTACGAGCAGGGGCAGAAGACGGTGGCGGTGGTGGTGGACTACCCGGCGCTCGTGCAGCAGGCGCGGCGGGTGGGGCTGGAGCCGCAGGCGCTCCTCGACCGCTACAAGGCCCTCGGGGTGAACGGCGTCTCCATTTACGAGGACGTGATCGGCTCGCTGGAACAGCGCGGACAGATTTACGTGAAGTCGGGGGCGGACCTCGCCTTCGAGAATCCGGGGGCGGGGGTCAACCCGCAGTTCGTGTACATGCGCTCGCTCGTGCCGGGGGCCGCCGAGGCGCTGCCCGCGCGCTACACCATCCCCACGCGGGAGGTGACGATTGCGGGGCAGCGGTGGCTGAGCTGGCCGACCGACCCGTCCTTCCTGCCCGCCGGGCCGAACCGGGAACTCATCGCCAGCCTGGGGGCGCAGGGCCTGGTGCTCGTCTACCGCCCCTACGACGACGAGGCGGTGCGCGAACCCGCCGCCGACTGGCCGGACGTGCCCTTCGTGGCCTTTACCGGCGACGAGGTGATCGGGGCGCGGACGCCGGAGCGGCTGGAGAAGGTGGGCGCGCGGTTCGGGGACCGTCTGCCCGCCCTGATCGAGGGCAACCCGCAGCGGGAACTGGACACCCTGATCGAGACGCGCGGCGCGGCGCGGATGTTCGCCATGAACCCGTCGTGGCAAAACCGCCTCGGGCCGGAGGACGTGGCGAGCAAGTACGCGCTGGCCGCCAACGAGCGCAGCCAGCGCCTCCTGTACGTGCGGCCCTTCCCCACGGTGTACGAGACGGAGGCGTTCCTGCGGCGCACCTCGGAGCTGCTGGGCAACAAGGGCATCCGGGTGGGCACGCCCGCCGTCGCCCCCTTCGAGCCGAACGACACGCTGCGGTGGCTGAGCCTGCTGGGGCCGCTCGCCGCGCTCGTGCTGCTGGGCCTGAGCTTCCCGCTGCCGCGTCTGGGGCTGCTCGTGGCGGGGCTGGCGGGGCTGGGGGCGCTGGGGCTGAACGGCCTCCAGCCCTTCCCCGGCACGGCGCTCATCGCGGCGATCACCTTTCCGGCGCTGGGGCTGGTGCTGCGGCGGTCGCGGGTGACGGACTGGTTCGTGGCGACGGGCCTTTCCCTCGTCGGGGTGCTGTTCGTCTCGGCGCTGGGGGCGAGCCGCGAGAGCGTGCTGGGGCTGGAACCCTTCCGGGGGGTAGGGCTGACCCTCGTGGCCCCGCTGGCCCTCGTCGCGCTGAGCTTCCTGCCGCGCCAGGACCTGCGGAAGACGGCGCGTGACCTGTACACCGCGCCCATCAAACTCGGGGACATCGCCGTGATGGCCCTCGGCCTCGCCGTATTCGCCCTCGTCTTCCTGCGGCGGGGCAACACGAGCGCGGTCGGCGTGAGCGACACCGAGGCCCGCTTCCGGCAGGAGTTGCAGGACTCCATCGTCCGCCCCCGCTTCAAGGAACTCGCCGGGCATCCCCTCGCCCTCGTCGGCCTGAGCGGCGTGCTGCCGGGCTATTTCAGCCTGCTTCTGATTCTCGGCGGCGTGGTCGGACAGGCGAGCATCCTCAACACCTTCTCGCACTTCCACACGCCCCTGCTGATCAGCGCCACCCGCTGCTTCATCGGGCTGGGCGTGGGACTCATTGCGGGTCTGGTGGCGATTCAGGCCGTCAAGTTCGGGCTGAAGTTGTGGACGACCTACGGCTCGCGGCGTGCGGTGGCGGAGGTGCGGGCGTGAGGGGGCGGATCGGGGGGGCACTGGGCGGAGGACGCAACGAGTTGTTCGTCTCTTTTTCGGGGACGCCCTGCCCGCTCACCCCCTCCCAGCCTCCCCCCTCAAGGGGGAGGGGGAAAAGAAGGGGTTCCAGCCGTCAATCTGGTCACTTATTAAGGTCTTCCGTCCATTCCACTGCTCCTCTCCTCCCTGTATGGGAGACCGTATGAGGGTCGCCGTCAGCGGCTACTACGGCTTCGGCAATACCGGAGACGAGGCGATTGCCCTCGCCATCACGCGCGAACTCAAGGGGCAGGGAGTCACGCCGTTACTGCTCTCCCACACGCCGGAGGAGACGGCTCGCACCTACAGCTGCGAGAGCGCAGCGCGGATGAAACCGGCGGCCCTGCTCGGTGCCCTCGCCCGCTCGCAGATTGTCCTTTCGGGCGGCGGCGGCCTACTGCAAGACCGGACGAGTGCGCGCAACCTCACCTACTACCTCGGGGTGATCCGCGCGGCGCGGCTGCTCGGCAAGCGGGTGGTCGTCTTCAACCAGAGCATCGGCCCGCTCAGCGAGGCGGGGGGGCGACGGGTGGCCGCTGCCCTGAAGGACGTGCGCGTCATCGTGCGCGACCGGGGAAGTCTGGACACGCTGCGGTCGCTCGGGGTGGAGGGGGAACTGGGGGGCGATCCGGCGCTGCTGCTCCAGCCCACTCCCAATTTCACCCGCGACCCTGACCGCGTGATCGTCGCCCCGCGCGGGGACGTGACGGACGCGACGGAGGGGCTGAAGGCCGTCACGTCCCGTCTGCGAGAGCGGGGCCGCCGCGTGACTGCCCTCAGCTTCATGCCCGACCACGACGACAGCGCGGCCCGCAGCCTCGGCGCGGACGAGGTGCTGAGTACCCGTGACCCGCAGGTAGCGTTGGATGCCATCGCCTCCTCCGGCTTCGTGGTTGGGGTGCGGCTCCACGCGGTCATCCTCGCCGCCGCCGCCGGGGTTCCTTTTGCGGGCGTGGCCTACGACCCGAAGGTGGCGGGCTTCTGCGCGGACGCGGGGGCACCGAGCCACCCCACCGCCCTCGACGTGGAGACGGTATGCGCTCAGGCTCTCGCCCGCGCCGCCCCCGACTGGGCCGCCGTGGAGGAGATGAAGGCGCGGGCGCGGAGGAGTTTCGCGCGGGCGCTGGAGCGTTAACAGTCAAGGCATTGGGGCACGAGGCGGCTGAATCATGGGCCGCCGCCTCTCGTTGTGCCCGCCCTCAACCCCCGTGATTGATGACGTTGCAGGTACACCGCGCCAGCGTCGTCGTTCGTCCCCGCTCGTCGCGCACCTCCACCGTCCAGACCATGACGGAGCGGCCCCGGTAGGCGAGCGTGGCCTCGGCGGTGACAAAACCATCTGTCACGCCGCGCACGTGGGTCCCGCTCACGTCCACGCCGACGCCGATCTGCCGCCGCACGTCCAGATTGAGCCAAGTGCCCACGCTGGCGAGTTCTTCGGCCAGGGCGAGGCTTGCGCCGCCGTGGAGCCGTCCGGCAGGCTGGCGGTTGCCCTCCACGGGCATCCGGGCGGTGATGCGCTCGCGGGTGGCGGTGAGGAGTTCGATGCCCAGCCGGGAGCCGAGGGTGCCCTGAAGCCCGTTCAGCCCGGCGGCGACCTCCTCGGGACTCAGGCGGGCGAGGTCGTCCGGGGTGGGCAGGTGCAGGTCGGGGTGCAATGCTGACTCGGGTGGGGTCATGGCGGGAGGATACGGCAGCCCTCTCAGGCGGGCACCTCCTCCACCACGCAGCCCGCGAACGCCGCCGCGTACTCTGCCCGGTCCAGCCCCCGTCCGATGAACACGAGTTCGGTGCGCCCGTCCGCCTCGTCCCAGGCGTCGGCGGTGAAGAGGTCGCGCACGGCCTGAAACAGCACCCGCTGGGGGTAGCCGTGCAGGCTGAGGAAGCCCTTCACCCGCAGCACCTCGGCGGGGCGGGAGAGGATGTGACTCGTCAGGAAGCGTTGCCAGCGGTACGGGTCCAGCGGGCGGTCGGCGCGCAGGGTGAAGCTCCCCAGGCCGGGCGTGTGCGTGACCGCCGGGGCGTCCTCCACCACGCGCGGGTCGAAGTCGTCGCGGGCGAGGAGAGCGTCGGCGTCCACCTGCCCGCGCTCCACGGGCACGAGGCGGGCGAGGGGATTGATGCCGCGCAGCACCTCCCCCGCGTGGGCCAGCCGGGCCGGGTCGGCGAGGTCGGTCTTGTTCAGGACGACGACGTTCGCGTAGGCGAGTTGCCGGGCGGCCTCCGGGTGCTCGCGCAAGGTTTGGAGGACGTGCCGCGCGTCCACCACGGCGACGAGGGTGGTCACCCGGAAGGCGGCCCGCACCGACCGTTCAAGCAGCGTGGCGAGGACCGGGGTGGGGTCGGCGACGCCACTCAACTCCACGAGCACGGCGTCCGGCCTCTGCTCGCGCAGCGAGAGGGTGACGAGCGAGCGCAGCAGGTCGTCGCGGCCCGTGCAGCACAGGCATCCGGCGGTGAGTTCGGTCACGTCGTCCGACAGCCGCTCGATCAGCCCACCGTCCACGCCTGTCTGCCCGAACTCGTTCACGATGACGCCGAGGCGGTGGGGTAGAGAGCGGATGAGGTGGTTGACGAGGGTGGTCTTGCCCGCGCCGAGAAAGCCGCCGATCACGACGACGGGGATGCGCTGGTCGGTGGGAGCGGGGCCAGTCATGGGGGAAGGATAGGGCGTCCACCCCCGAACCGACCGTGAGGGGCGCGTTACCCTGCCCGCGTGACCGACCCAGCCGCCTCTCCCACCGTCACCCGCCGCCTGTACGGCCTGCTCACCCCCTACCGCCGCACGGTCGCGCTGGGGCTGCTGCTCCTCGTGGGGAGCGTGGCGGCGGAACTGTACCCGCCCCTCGTGTGGATTCGGGTGGTGGACGAGGGGTTGCCGAGGAAGGACTGGGGCTTCATCGGCGGGCAACTCGCGCTGCTGGTGGGGGTCTTCGCCCTGCAACAGCTCCTCTCGGCGTGGCGTGGCCTGCTGCTGGAGCGGGCGGGGCAGCAACTGACGCTCGACCTGCGGCTGCGGCTCTACCGGAAATTGCAGGGGCAGTCGGCGGCGTACTTCGAGTCGCAGCGGACCGGCGACCTGCTCGCGCGGGTGGTGGGGGACGTGGACGGCATTCAGGACGTGCTCGTGCGCGGCACCGACGCCGTGCTGGCGAACGCGCTGCGGCTGATCGGCGTGGTCGGCATCTTCATCGCGCTGCAACCGCTCCTCGGGGTGCTGGTGACGCTGCCCATGCTCGCGGTCGGGCTGATGCTGCGGCGCTACGCGGCCACGGTGCGGCCCGCCTACCGGGCGGCGCGGACCCGGCTGGGGGACCTCAGCGCCCTGATCGGCGACCGGCTGGCGGGCGTGCGGCTCGTGCAGGGCTTCGCGCGGGAGGAGGCCGAGGGGCGGCGGGTGGAGGCGCTGGGCCGCGAGCTATACGCCGAGGGCGTCCGGGCCATCACCCTGCGGAACCGGGCCTTTCCCCTCGCCCGCTTCGTGGGCAACTTCGGCAACGTGATCATGCTGGGGGGCGGCGCGTGGCTGATCATCAACAGCCAGTTCACGCTGGGCGGGCTGCTCGCCTACCGGGGCTACGGGCGCTACTTCTACGGCCCCATCGACGACCTCGTGAACATCGGCGACCTGCTGCAACGGGCCGAGGCGAGCGGGCGGCGCATCTTCGAGGTGCTGGACGCGCCCGTGACCGTCGCCGAGCGGGAGGGCGCGCGGCCCCTCCCCGACCCCGTGCGCGGCGAGGTGCGGCTGGAGGGCGTGACCTTCGGCTACGACCCCGCCCGGCCCGTCTTGCGCGACGTGACGCTGACGATTCCCGCCGGACAGCGGGTGGCGATTCTGGGCGAGTCGGGCGCGGGCAAGAGCACGCTGCTCTCGCTCGTCACGCGCGGGCACGACCCCCTCTCCGGGCGCGTGCTGCTCGACGGGGTGGACGTGCGCGACGTAACCCTGGGCAGCCTGCGGACCCACGCCGTCACCATGCCGCAGGACACCTTCCTCTTCCACGACACGGTGTTGGAGAACGTGCGCTACGCCCGCCCGGACGCCACGCCCGACGAGGTGGAGGCCGCGCTCCGGGCCGCCCACGCCCTCGACTTCGTGCGGGCCTTGCCGGAAGGGTTGGAAACTCTCGTAGGTGAACGGGGCGTCAAGCTCTCCGGCGGCCAGCGGCAGCGCCTCGCCATCGCCCGGACGCTGCTCGCCCGACCCAGCGTCCTCCTCCTCGACGAGCCGACGAGCGCCGTGGACGCCGAGAGCGAGGCGCAGGTGGTGGCCGCGCTGGGGGAGCTGATGCGCGGGCGCACCGCCCTCATCGTCACCCACCGCCTCAGCCTCGCGCGCGGGGCCGACCGGGTGATCGTGCTGGCGGGCGGGCGCGTGGTCGAGGACGGGCCGCCCGCGACCCTCCGCACCCGGAACGGAGCCTACGCCGCATTGGAACGGGCGGCGCAGAGGTTGGACGGAACGCTGCCCGACCTCACCCCCAACCTTCCCTGACCCATCTGTGAAGGAGGCGAGCCACCCGCCGTCGTCCTGGCGACTCCCTACCGTGGCGCGAGCGCGCGGACCATCGCCCACGTGATGAGCGCCGCCGTTCCCAGCCCCGCGAGGACGAACCATGCGGGTGCCCGCCCCCCGTTCGCCGCGTTCGCCGCACTCCAGCTCACCCGCAGATTCACGAGCGCGAAGACGAGCAGAAAGGCGTCGAGCGCGTCCACGCTCCGCCCCTCCCCCACCGCGAGCGGGTACGACACGAGGAAGGTCAGGCCCGCCAGCGCGAGCGCGATGAGGAGTTGGAGGAGGGAGGGGGGCACGGGGAAGATGGTACGCGGTAGGCGGTGCGCGGTAGGCGGTGAACTTCCAGTGCGTCCCGCGCACCGCGCCCTGCCTCCCTCACCCCAACTCGTGGTACTGCCCCCGGAAATACAGCAGCGGGTCGTCGTCCGTGTAGCGCGTGTACTCCACGAGGCCGAGGTAGAGGGTGTGGTCCCCGGCGGGGATGGCCTGCATCTTGCGGCACACGAGCTGGGCGACGCTCCCGCCGATGAGGGGCAGGCCCTCGTGGTCGAACCAGGGCACGGCGTCCTCGGGGCCGGGGCGTCCGGCGAAGTGGTCGCTCAGGGGACGTTGCGCCGCGCTCAGCACGCTCACGCCGAAGCGCGTCACCTCCTCCCGTGAGAGCAGGGCGTGCATCCCCGCGCGGTGGTCCACGCTCACGAGGATCAGCGGCGGCGTCAGGCTCACGGACACGAAGGCGCTGGCGGTCATGCCCCGGCGCTCCTGGCCTTCGGTGGCCGTGATCACCGTAACGCCGCTGGCGAAGCGCCCGAGCGTCTGCCGGAACTCGTGGGGGGGAATGCCGTCGGAGAGGGCGGAGGTCATGAACGGAGTGTAACCACAGGCGGCGGCGTCTACGGCCAGAAGCGCAGGATGGTTTCGCCGACCGCGACGATCTTGCCGTCGGGCTGGATCAGCACCCGCTGGATCGTCCTGTCCGTGG
Organism: Deinococcus sp. YIM 134068; assembly: GCF_036543075.1. Classification (NCBI taxonomy): domain Bacteria; kingdom Thermotogati; phylum Deinococcota; class Deinococci; order Deinococcales; family Deinococcaceae; genus Deinococcus; species Deinococcus lichenicola. The sequence continues at coordinate 51,591 of NZ_JAZHPF010000011.1, read as the reverse complement.
AATTGACCTCAGACACGAGCCGGACCCGGCCCCCCTCACCGAAGCTGGTGTCGAGCGTGAGGTCGGGATTCAATCGCACCAGAACGGCAGTGTAGAAAGGGGCTCCCCCCTCATAGCTCATAGTGTAGCCCGACACTAAAATCTTCCCATCTGCTTGAACGGCGATATCGCCAGCCTGATTGCTGTCTCCTTCTGCACCCATGAAGAACTGGACGGACTCCCCGCCTAACTGCCCCACCGCCGGAATGCGGTCGAGTGTCACCCCGAAGATGTAGGTGTATGGTCCTCCTCTAACGTTCAGGACGTCTCCATCGGGTTCTATCGTGAATGACAACCCGTAGACGTAGTTGGAGACGTCTCCCCACCCCCCGTTCAGAAAGGTGGTGTCCAGCGAGCCGTTTGCCTGGTAGCGAGCCAACGTGCCAGACACTCTGGTGTTGTAGATGTGGTCGCGGGAGCCATACACCAGGATGGTGCCCTTCGGTCCTAACTGCACCTCGACAGCGGCTTCCGCACTATCCACAGGCGGACGGTCAGGGTAGGGGTTGCCAGCCAACGGCGTGATGTCCGTGAACACCCGCCCGCCTGAGCCGAAGGACGGGTCCAGACTGCCGTTCGGGTTGTAGCGGGCCAATGCAAGATCGGTGCTGCCACTCGGCCCCAACCCCTTGCCCACCACAATCAACTTGCCGTCCGGCTGTAACACGGCGTCATTGGCACCATAGCTCTCGTCATAGGCATAGGGACTATCGCGCACAGCCCCGAAGTCGGTCGTGGCCTTGCCGCCCTGCCCGTAGCTGGCATCCAGGCTCCCATCGAGGTTGTAGCGCCGGACCTCGAACTTCCCACCGTCCGGAAGATTCGTCACCACCAATCGCCTGCCGTCGGGCTGCCGCGCGATGATCTCCCCGGTCAGCACATTGAGGTCTGGTTCCAGCAGTACGGTGCCCAGCGGTCCCGAAGTCACCACCGGAGCCCAGCTCGTATCCAGACTGCCTGCCTTCGGCTTCTGAGTCGCACACTCCACTTTCGGGTCGGCCCAGTCGGCATGGTCGTAAGAGATGCCATTGCCCCCATCCGTGACGACCAGCCGCAACTCCTGCCGCCCCACCACCCCGACATTCACCCGCTTCGTCGCACTCGTTCCCGTCATCACGCCACTGTCGTACAGCTTGATACCGTCCCCATACACTTGAAAGACGACCGAGCCGCGCGACCCCACCTCGTCGTCCACGCCCACTTCTGCGGTGAAGTTGTTGCACGATGCCCCGTTCGTGCCCTTGAGACTGAACTTCAACTCACTGCCCGCGTGGACGCCGTAGCCCTGCGTGTAGGTCCTGCCATTCAGGGTGAGAGGTTTGCCGTCTCCGGCCTTCTGCTCACCGTTGCTGGTGTTACGTTCAATGGGACCCCAACTGTTGCGGGCATATGTAGGAGTCTCGTACTGGAGGGTGTTGGTGCCGGGCGTGAGGGCCTGGGTGGCAAGATTCACCTGTTCCCAGGGGTAGGACTGGCCCCCGGCGTAGGGGTCGGTCTGGTCGGGGGACGCCCCCTGACTGCACGCCAGCAACAGCATCGGCAGCGTGAGGGCGACGAACGGAGCAACGGAAGGCTTCGACATGACCTCTCCCCAACCCACATGACAGGGCTCGTTCTGACGAACGTGGATCGCCCCAGTGTTCGCCGTCTCACCAGTGGGGACACCCCGTTTTCATGAACTCGCGCTTCACAGCGTTCACATCAGGGAGGGGCGGCGCTGCCGCTCACCGTCCGCTGCCCACCTCCCGTTGCACGTCGCGCACGAGAAGGTCGGGGTAGCGGATCACGCCCACCTCGGGAACGGGTTCGGCCCAGCGCTGCCCGCTGACGTGCACCTCGACGGGACCGGGTGGCAGGTTCAGGAAGCCGTAGTGCCCGCCGCCGTCGGTCAGCGTGCGGGCGACGACCACGCCGCCGCGCCGGGCCTCCACCACGCGGCCCCCCGGCACGGCGGTGCCCACCACCCGTCCCAGCAGCCCCCGCACGGTGCGTGGCTGCGCGGTCCACGCGGGCACGGCGGCGAGCGCCCCGCCGGGGCCGGTCAAGGCGTCGCGCACGGCGGCGAGGCCCTCCCCGGTCGTCTGACGGGTGCCGTACACGTCGATGGTCGGCGTGCGGTACGAGTAGCCCACCCACCCCAGCCCGGCGGCGACCGTGCGGCGGGCCTGCGCGGCGGTGACGGCGGGCGGGTTGAGGTACAGGGCGCTGCCCCCCGCGACCTCCGCCCCGCGCGCCTCGCCGGGAGCCGCGCGCACGCTGGCGGCGAAGGCGTTCCAGCCGTCGAACCACGCCGACTGAGCACCGATGGCGTCGCGCTTGTAGTTCATCAGCACGTTGAGGTCGATCAGGCCGCCTTGCATCCACGTCGGCCAGTCCTGAAGCACGTCGCGGTAGGTGCGCGTCTGGCGAAAGGCGGCGAGGTCGCCGGGCGCGGGCGGGGCGAGGTAGGTGATGGTGGCCGCGCTCACCCAGGCCGCCCAGCGCACGGCCTTGACCTCCAGGCTGATGCGGCGCACGAGGGCCGTTACCTGCTCGCGCTTCCAGGCGAGCCAGCGGGGGTCACTTCCGGCGGGCGTACCCCGCGCCCCCGTCTCCGCGCGGTAGCGGGCCAGAACTTTGGGGTCGTAGCCCCACACGCCGCCGTCGGGGTAGCGGATGCGGTCGAGCTGCACGCCGTCCACCGGGTAGTTCCGCACGAGGCTCACCACCCCCGCCACCATGAAGTCGGCGGCTTCCGGGAGGGCGGGGTCGAGCCAGCCGTCCACCCCCTCGCGCCACGTGCCGTCCGGGCGGCGGGCGAGCCACGACGCCGCGCCCGCGCTCGGCCCGTGCCGTCGGAAGACGTGCGCCGGGTTCGTGTTCGGGGCGCGCGTGTTCGAGGCCCCCGTCACGCTCGCCCACGCGATGACGCGCATTCCCCGCCCGTGCGCGAGGCGCGTCACCTCGGCCAGCGGGTCGAAGCCCGGCTCCAGGTCCGCGTCCGTCACGACGGGCAGGGCCGAGCGTCGGCACAGGCAGTCGCCCCGGCGAATCGCCTGCACGAAGAGGGTGTTCACGCCGAGGCGGGCGGCCTCCTCCACCGTCTGCCGCACCTGCGCCGCCGTCTTCAGCCCCGGCCCGAAGGCGTCCACCCACAGCCCCCGCACGTCGCTGATGGAGGCCGGGGAGGAGGGGGGCAGGGGGCTGATCTCCGGCAGCGGATTCGGCGCGAGTTCGGCGGGAGGCTCCACCACCGGGGCAGGCATCCTGGCGACGGCGAGCGGGACGAGCGTCAGGGCGAGGAGCGCGGCGAGATGCACGGTGAGGGGGCGCACGGCAGGAGGAGTCGTCACGGTCGTGCGGGCAGGGTAACGCGGGCGAACGTGGGGAGGGTGAAGGCGGGAGGGCGGCGGTTCACCCGCGCTGTTGGACGCCCACGGTCTTTGGGGGCGAGACCGCCAAGCCGTCTCTTCATGTCCCCGCCAACCAGTGGGGCGTGAGGTTTATGTCGGACTTCCTCCAGGCCCGACACCGCCGCGCGTAGACCATTCGACCGCCAGGGGACGCGCGGCCTGATCTTTTCCCGTTCGGCGGGCTGCACTTCAAACGCCCCGTTTGGACCTGGGCGGCGCTGCCCTCCCTCTGCCACCCCCCCACCCGTCACACCGCCACCCGCACGAGTGCGCGCCCGTTCCGCTTGGCCTCGTACAGCGCCTCGTCGGCCCGCTTGAGGAGGTCGCCCGTCGTCTCGCCGGGGAGAGCCTGCGCCACACCGCAACTGACCGTCACGCGGCCCACGCCCGTGTGGTGGAAGGCCGAGAGCGCCGCCTGAAGGCATTCGGCGACCGCGCGGGCCTCGGGGCCGGGGGTGCCGGGCAGCAGCACCAGGAACTCCTCGCCGCCCCAGCGCCCGAGCCGGTCGTGGGGGCGCAGGGCCGGGCGGGCGGCCCCGGCCACGGCGCGCAGCACGCGGTCCCCGGCGTCGTGGCCGTGGGTGTCGTTCACCCGCTTGAAGTGATCGAGGTCGAAGAGGATCACGCTCAGGGGGGCACCCACCACCTGCGACTGGTGTTCGGCCAGCCACACCTCAAGCTGGCGGCGATTCGGCAACTCCGTCAGGGCGTCCACATGGGCGAAGCGGGCCTCCCCCTCGGCCTTGCGGACGGCCTGCACGAGCTGACCGAGCAGGCGACCCTGAAGCGCCAGGAACGCGATCAGGGTCGCGTGCATCAGGTACATCTGCGCCAGCGTGTTGCCGTAGGTCGCCTTGAGGTGGGCCGGAACGTCACCTGCGAACCAGTACAGCCCGCCCTGCACGAGCAACACGGCAAACAGGGCGAGCGAGGCCACCACCGCCTGACGCCCCCGCAGGACGAGCGAGGCGACGATGTAATACAGGATCAGCCAGAAGGTGTACCCCCCCAGGCCCTGCGCGGTGTGTTCGTCCAGCAGCGTCACCCCGAACTTGTAGGCTCCCGTGACGCCTTTGGTCAGCAGTTCCACGAGGCCGACGACCCGGAAGTGGGCGGGCCACCACCACAACCAGCCGAACAACACCACACTCTTCACGGTCAGGAACGTCAGGCCGATGTCCTCCCAGGTCCCGTTGGTGAACGACCACGAGGACGACGCCCCCAGCGACAGCACGGACACGACCGCCACGCAGCCGAGCAGGCTGAGCAGGGCGTGACGCCGGAACTCCTCCTCCGGGGCCACCTTCACCTCGTTCGCCGTCGCCGACCTCATACCGGCCCACAGTAGGCGAGGGCCTCTCACAACCCTCTGCCACCCGGCTTTCGTTAAGCGTTAAACGATAGCCGGAGGGGTCGCCTCCCCCTCACCCTCGTCGTCCCCCTCGGCGGCGGCGGTCGGCTGGGGATTGCGGTTCTTGCCGATCTCGCGCACCCGGCCCGAGAAGCGGCCCCGAATCTCCTCGTACATGGGGTGGGCGCGGATGTCGCCGGGGCGGGCGTTCGCGGGCGCGGCGGGCTGGGCCGGGCGTGGGGCGGGGCGGGGCGGAGGGGCGGGCCGCTCGGGCACCACCCCCGCGAAGCGCGCGGCGTCCAGGCTGGGGGGTGGTCCCTCCACCGCGCCGCCGATCTCACCCCAGTCGGGTTCCTCGGTCACGGCCTCCACGATGTACAGGTCGTCCCGCGCGCCGGGCGGCGGCACCCGGTCCCCCGCCTGCGCGTCGGCGGGCGCGGGCGGCGGGTCGGCGGCGTGTTCCTCCTCCCAGGGTGCGGGTGGGGTATCCGGCAGAGGTGCCGGGGCCACGTCGTCCGGGCTGGGGGGCGGGGCGGGACGGAGGGGCGCGGCCTCGGCGGGCGGGTCAAGTGTGGCCGCCGACGCACGGGGAGGCGTTCGGCTCGGCTGAGGCTGTGGTTGAGCGGGCGTGGACGACAGCGGCGCGAAGTCTGGTCCACGCTGAGCACGTGGGCGCGGGGCCGGGTCGAAGGCGGGGAGGGGGTTGGGGGGCGCGGCCTCCCTCGGTGTCGGCGCGGGCGGAGGTGGGGCCGATGGACCCGGCGTGGTCGGCCCGTCCGGTCCACCCCCTCCACCATTCCCCCCCAGCCGGACCTTGCGCCCGCCCTCCGGCGCGATCAGCTCGAAGGTGACGGGGCCGAAGACCTTCAGGACCAGAGCAGCCACCTCGTCGAACTTGCTCACCACCTGCCGGGCGTGGAAGGCGCTCTTCTCGTCGTAGGTGAGGCTGACGTACCCGGCCTCCGCGTGGGTGCGTGCGGGCTTGAGGAAGGCGCGCAGTTGCATGGTGGCCTGCCGCACCACGTCGGCCCAGTTGCCCTGTTGCACGGGCGCGGCGGGGGGTGGGGTTGCAGCGCGGGTCGGCGCGGGGGTGTCCGTGGCGGGCTGGGCAGGCGCGCGGCGTGCCCCCGGATCGAAGGTGGGCACCTCATTGGTGGCGGGAGCCTGAACGCCAGCAGAACGCAGCGCCGCGACCTCCCGCTCCAATCGCCCCAGCCGTTGCGTCACGTCAGCGGGCACGCTGGCCGAACTGGTGGGGGCCGAAACCGCCGTCACACCCGTCCCTGTGCCCACATCGGCGGCGAGGAGCGCGTGGGTCAGGGCGAGTTCCAGGCTCAGGCCGTCCGCCGAGCGCGCGAATCTCGCCTCCTGCTCGTCCAGCGCCGCCTGCAACTTGAGCAGCCTCGGCACGTCCGCGCCCTCCAGCCGCTCGCCCTCCAGCCCGAGTTCGGCGTGCAGGGCGTCCGCGAGGGCGGAGACCAGCCCCTCGACCACCGTGCGCGCCGCGAAGCCCTCGCGGTAGAGGGCCGCCGCCCCCTGAATCGCCCCGCCCGCGTCCCCCAGCACGAGGGCGGAGGCCAGCGCCCGCACCCGCTCGCCCGGCGGCAGGCCCAGCGCCTCCTCCACCCCGGCGCGCGTGATACCCGACCCCGCCGCGAGCATCCGCTCCAGCAGGCTCTCGCCGTCGCGCATCGCCCCGTCGGCCAGCCGCCCGATGAGATGCAGCGCCTCCGGCTCGGCCCGCATCCCCTCGCGCCCGGCAAGGTCCGCGAGCTTCCCGGCGATCTCCTCGGGCGTCAGGCGGCGGAAGCGGTAGTGCTGGCAGCGCGAGAGGATGGTGGGGATGATCTTCTCCGGCTCGGTCGTCGCCAGGATGAAGATGACGTGGGCGGGCGGCTCCTCCAGCGTCTTGAGGAGCGCGTTGAAGGCCGCCCGACTCATCATGTGCGCCTCGTCGAGGATGTAAATCTTCTTGCCGCCGTGCATGGCCGCCAGACCCACCTTCTCACGCAGGTCGCGCACGTCGTCCACGGAGTTGTTGCTCGCCGCGTCGATCTCCAACACGTCGGGGTGGGACCCGGCCCGTACGCTCAGGCACGACTCGCAATCGCCGCAGGGCTTGGGCAGCGGCCCGGTGCAGTTCGCCGTCATGGCGATCAGGCGGGCGGTCGTCGTCTTCCCCACCCCGCGCGGCCCGGAGAAGAGGTAGGCGTGCCCGACCCGCCCCTGCTCCAGCGCGGCGCGCAGCACGTCCTTGACGTGTTCCTGCCCCACGACCTGATCCCAGCGAATGGGGCGGGCGCGTTGGTAGATGGCGCTCACGGGCGCGCTCCGTGCTTGGGAAGTGGGAAGTGGTGAGTGGTGAGTGGGAAAGGCGAGGCGAGAGCGGGAGCCTTCGCCCCGGCTCCCACTGACCACTGACCACCGACCACGAACCTCTTCACCCTCCCAGTCTATCGGCACCCCCCACCCGGCGGGGTGAGGCAGGCCACCGGGACCTTTGCGGGGAGTCGGTGAGGATAGGGTGAGGCATGGGACCTTACGGGCGGGGCATGGTGACGGGGGCGGTCGCGGGGGTGGGGTACGGGCTGCTCGTGTACCTGTGGCTGCACCACCTGAACGGGGACGTGGGCGTGATGGTCTCCACGTACCTGTTCGCCGTGCCTTTCGCGCTGGCGGTGCTGTCGGCGCAGTTCGTCCCGCCACCCACGTCCCGAACGCTCGCCGCGCCGATTGAGGAGGCACCGGACGCCTGGGGGGACGCCCCCCTTCCCCGCGTGCGCCCTCCGACGACCCACCCTCTCGCCGAGGCCGTGCTGATCTCCTTCGCCACGATCACCACCTTCCTCGTCGTGGCGACGGTCACGGGCTTCGAGGGCGTGCTGTGCGCCTTCCTCGCCGCGCCCGCGATGTACGTCGTGGCGCTGCCCGGCGCGCTGCTGGGACTGGGACTGCGCTCGCTGTGGCGGCGGGGCCGCACGGGAGGGCTGCTGTTCACGCTGGGCCTGCCCCTCCTGCTGGGGCCGCTGGAACAGGCCCGCCCCCTGCCGAGCGAGTACCGCACGGTCGCCGACAGCATCCTCATCCACGCCCCGCCGGGGGCCGTCTGGACCCAGATTCGCAGCGTTCCCCGCATCGAGGACCATGAGATTCGCGCCGGGTGGGCGCACTCCATCGGCCTCCCCCGCCCGCGCGAGGCGGTGCTGAACCGGGACGGCGTGGGCGCGGCGCGGCTCGCCACCTTCGACGGCGGCCTGAGCTTTCTGGAGACGATCACCGACTGGGAGGAGGGGCGGCGGCTCGCCTTCCGCATCGAGGCGCGCGACCCCGGCGGGCTGGACCCCCACGTCCGTGTCGGCGGGCGCTTCTTCGACGTGACGAGCGGGCGCTACGAGCTGGAGGAGGTCGCCCCCGGCCTCACCCTCCTGCACCTGAGCAGCACCCAGCGCGTGAGCACCCACTTCAACGGCTACACCGCCTTTTTCACCGGGGCGATCATGCACGACCTCCAGCGCACGATTCTGGAAGTGGTGCGCGACCGGGCGGAGGGAAGGAGCGCGGGCGTGACGGCGACGCGGTAGAACTTCCCATCTTTTGCTGACCCCTGAACGCTGACGGCTGACCGCTCCCGCACCTCCCCACACACGGCGAATGCTCTAAGCTACCCGCCTTGCCTTCCCCCTGCCCCCTGGTATCCGGTTTCGCTTTCACCTATACTCTGGCGAGGTTGTTATGCTGCTAGCAGAAATTATCAGCGTGGGGACGGAGCTGCTGTTCGGCGAAATCGTCGACAGCAACGCCGCTTACCTGGCGCGGGAACTCGCGGCGCGCGGGGTGAACCTGCACCGCAAGAGCGTGCTGGGCGACAACCTCGGGCGGGTGGTGGAGGCCCTGCGGCTGGCCCTGTCCCGCGCCGACCTCGTGCTGGTGGGCGGCGGCCTCGGCCCGACCGACGACGACCTGACGCGCGAGGCCATCGCCGCCGTGCTGGGCGAGACGCCCGAGGTGGACCCCGACCTCCTCGCGTGGCTGGAGGGCCTGTTTACCTCCCGTGGCCGCACCATGCCCGAAATCAACCGCAAGCAGGCGTGGCTGATCCCCAGTTCCGAGGCCCTGCCCAACGCGGTCGGCACGGCACCGGGGTGGTTCGTGCGGACGGAAGGAAAGATCATCGTCGCCCTGCCCGGCCCGCCGCGTGAGATGCAGCGGATGTGGCGCGATCAGGTCCTCCCCCGCCTGCCCCAGCCGGAACAGGCCCTGTCCGCCGTCACCCTCCACACGCAGGGCATCGGGGAGGGCAACGTGGCGGAGTTGCTGGGCGACCTGACGCGGCAGGCCAATCCCTCCGTCGCCACCTACGCGCGCCGGACCGGGGTGGACGTGCGCGTGGCGGCGAGTGCGCCCACTGCCGACGACGCGCAGACCCTCGCCGCCCCCGTGCTGGAGCGCGTGCGGCGCGACCTCGCCCGCTGGACGTGGGGGGAGGACGGCGACACGCTCGCCGGGGCCGTCACCCGCGCGCTGAACGGGCGCACCCTCGGCGTCATCGAGGCGGGGAGCGGCGGTGCCCTGTCCCTGCTCCTTGCCGACGAGCCGGGCTTCCTCGACGCGGCGGTGACGGGGGACCACGCCCGCCTGATCACGCTGGGGCTGACGCCCGTGACGCTGAACACCTCCGGTGTGGTGAGCGAGGCGGGAGCGCGCGAACTCGCGGCGGGTGCCCGTGAGCATCTGGGTGCCGACGTGGGTCTCGCCGTCGTGACTGCGACGCAGGGACCGCACGCCGGACATACCCATGTCGCCCTCAGCGCGGAGGGGACCGAGCGGGTGAGCAGCCTGAACTGGCCGGGGGACGCCGCGCAGATTCGGGAACGTGCCAGCGTCGCCGCCCTCGCCCTTGCGTACCGCGCGCTGCGTCCGGGGGGGTGGAGCGCATGACCAGCAAATCCCCGACGAAGATCAGGCTGGGGAAGGTGAGCAAGCCCCGCCCCCGAGTGGAGGCCGAAACGCCCGAGTTCCCCGAGTCCGCGCCGGAAGTGCAGGAGGCGACCGCTTCCCCCCGTACCCAGCGACCGACCCGGCAGGAGGACGGGCACGAGGACCAGAGCCGCACCCTCCGCCTCTTCTACGCCCTGAAGGTCCCGCAGGACGTGGCGGCCCCGCTCGCGGAAGCCCAAAAGCAACTGCGCGGCAACTGGCGTCCCGTGCGCGCCGACCAGTTCCACGTCACCCTCGCGTACCTGCCCGCCGTGCCGCCGGAACGGGTGAACGACCTCAAACGGCTCGGCACGGCGCTGACAAAGGACGTGCCGCCGCTGGACGTGCGGCTGCGCGGCACGGGCTACTTTCCCAACGAGGGCAGCCCGCGCGTGTGGTTCGTGAAGGTGGAGGCGGAGGGTCTGGACGCCCTCGCCGCCGCGCTGAGAGCGGGGGTGCGCGACCTCGGGCTGGAGACGGACGACCTGCCCTTCCGCGCCCACATCACCCTCGCGCGCAAGAAGGGACCGGCCCCGCGCGTCGCGCCCCTCCTCTTCGACCTCGGCTGGCAGGCGGGACACGCGGTGCTCTACCGCAGCATCCTCCGTAAGACCGGCCCGATCTACGAGACCGAGAGCACCTTCCGGCTGAGGGGGGAAGCGGCCAGCAACCAGCCCCCAGCCGCCAGCGAACCCACTCCACAAGCCACGAGCCACAAGCCACAAGCCCCCCACCCACCACTCACCACTACCCACTCACCCGTGGAGGAGACCCCATGAGCAAGGAAAGCACCAAAGAGTTCGGCACGCCCAGCGACAGCAAGGAGCGCAGCAAGGCCATCGACATGGCGATGAGCCAGATCGAGAAGGCGTTCGGCAAGGGTTCGATCATGAAGCTGGGGGCCGAGAGCAAGCTCGACGTGCAGACGGTCAGCACGGGCAGCCTCAGCCTCGACCTCGCGCTGGGCGTGGGCGGCATTCCGCGCGGGCGCGTCACCGAGATTTACGGCCCCGAGTCGGGCGGCAAGACCACGCTCGCGCTGAGCATCGTCGCGCAGGCGCAGAAGGCGGGCGGCACCTGCGCCTTCATCGACGCCGAGCACGCGCTCGACCCCGTGTATGCCCGCGCTCTAGGCGTGAACACCGACGAACTCCTCGTCTCGCAACCCGACAACGGCGAGCAGGCGCTGGAGATCATGGAACTCCTCGTGCGGTCGGGGGCGATTGATGTTGTGGTCGTGGACTCCGTGGCCGCGCTGACCCCCCGCGCCGAGATCGAGGGCGAGATGGGCGACAGCCTCCCCGGCCTGCAAGCCCGCCTGATGTCGCAGGCCCTCCGCAAGCTCACCGCCATCCTGAGCAAGACGGGCACCGCCGCCATCTTCATCAATCAGGTGCGCGAGAAGATCGGCGTGATGTACGGCAACCCGGAGACGACCACGGGCGGGCGGGCGCTGAAGTTCTACTCCTCCGTGCGTCTGGACGTTCGCAAGATCGGCCAGCCCGTCAAGCTCGGCAACGACGCCGTGGGCAACACGGTGAAGGTCAAGACCGTCAAGAACAAGGTCGCGCCGCCCTTCAAGGAGGTCGAGCTGACCCTGATGTACGGCAAGGGCTTCGACCAGCTCAGTGACCTCGTGACGCTCGCCGCCGACATGGACATCATCAAGAAGTCGGGGTCCTTCTACTCCTACGGCGAGGAGCGCATCGGCCAGGGCAAGGAAAAGGCCATCGCCTACATCGGCGAGCGCCCCGAAATGGAGAACGAAATCCGCGAGCGCGTGCTGGCGAGCATCAAGGAAGGCCGCGCGGGTGAGCTGCCGACGGTGGCGACGGTGCCCGCCGTGGCGGAGTGAGCCGGTAGACCGCAGAACAAGACAGGAGCGCCCCTGCCCGGTGGATGGGTGGGGGCGTTCTCCTTCGGGTCGGGAATCCTGTGCTTCTTACTTCTCGTTGTAAGCTGTAAGACGGAGGTGGCGGATGCGAACCAAGACAGCGACCATTAGCAGCAAGGGGCAGATCGTTCTGCCGCGTGAAGTCCGCGAACGGTTGGGGGTCGGCCAGGGGGACGAGGTGGAATTCGTGATGGATGAGCAGGGTATCTATCTGCGCCCTTACCGCGAGGAAAAGAACCCCTTCGTCAAATGGATTGGTGCCTTGCGGCAAGGAGACGAAACAACGGAGGAGTTCATCCGCAACTCTCGCCATGAGGGGCTGACGGATGAAGAACTTCATATCCTCCGAAGCGGTCCAGGGGCGCAGGTCTTCCGGATAGGTCCGGACGGGAAAGAGGAGCGGGTCTGATTACCGCGTTAGATACCAACGTCATCAGCGATCTACTCGATCAAACTTCCCATTCCGCAGCCCTCTCGGTGCGACTGGGACAGTACGCGCAGCAAGGTCCACTGGTTATTTGCGGCGTCGTCTATGCCGAGTTGCATGGCCGACGCCACACCAACCGGGCCGCCATTGACACGTTTCTTACGAGCACCGGCATTCGCCTTGACGCCACCATGAGCGAAGACGCCTGGGCTGAGGCAGGCCGCGCCAACGCCGACTACCACGCGAGGCGGCGGGCGGGGGGAGCCGCTGGAATCCGCCCGGTCTTGCCCGACTTCCTGATCGGCGCACACGCTCAGCACCATGCCCACCGCCTCTTCACGCTCAATCCGGCAAACTTCGCCGACTTTCCACAGTTGCGCGTGTTGACGCTCTGAGCCTCGGCAATCCTTATGGGTCGACTCGCGCTACGCAGCCGCACAGGGAGGCCACCATGACTTCACACCGCACCCCCTGGCCCTATGCCGAAGCTCTGGCCCACATGGACGAAGTTCTCGAACTCGTCGCCAACGGAGAACCGCAGAGCATCACCCGCCCTGACGGTGTGACGTTCGTGATTCACACGGCTCCTCCGGCGACTTCAGAAGTCACCGACTTGCGAGAGGAGCCGTTCGTCAGCGCCATGACTGCTTTCAGGAACATTCCCCGTGACGAGGAGTTCAGGCTGGAACGCCTTCAGGACAGGCCCGGCGACGTAGAGCTGTGATCTACCTGCTGGACACGAACATTGTCAGTGAGACCTCCAAACCACGCCCAAACCTGGGGGTTATCGCTTGGCTGGAGAACGTTTCTATCAGGGACACGGCCCTGAGTGTCGTCACGCTCGGGGAGATCGAACGCGGCCTTCTCAACACGCCGGACCCCACCCGACGCCAACGGCTTGAGGCGTGGTACAGGCAGGACTTGCTCCCACAGTTCGCCGGTCAGGTCCTCGACGTGACGCATCCCGTGATGACCGAGTGGGCACGACTGGTTCAGGCCGCGCGCTCCGCCGGTCAGACGCCGGGCACCCTCGACGCCCTGATCGCCGCCACCGCCAGCGCCCACGGCCTCATCGTCGTCACGCGAAATATCAAGGACTTCGCCCCGCTCGGCGTGCCCACGCTCAATATCTGGACGCTCTGACCGCCTCCCCTCCCCCTTTTGGCCGATGCGCCCGCCCCCGCCACGGCGCACACTGGCCGCAGACTTCGGGTGGGGCCTCCGCACGGGAGCGCACCTGCAACCCACGCGAAGAAGAAGCCCCCACCCGAGTGAAGGTGGGGCTGTTTTCTCTCCCGAGGGGAAGTTTTAGTACGTATAGTAGAGGATGAACGCAGATATGATAAACAAAGTTATAAATGACAGTAGAACCTCATCCCGATCAAAAAGCCTCATTACTCTCTCTAGGAGGCTATCTCTACTATACCCACCATAACGAATTATATAATTTATGTTGTCGCCAGGTACAAACATATATGGTTCGCCGTTTAACTCTATGTCCTCCAACTCTCCTGTGTTCTCATCTACAAACGACACATCATACAAAATCACACCCTTATTAGAAGGTACTTCTGAGGCGTACGCCAGATTAGCAAGCAGCTCTTTACCGTCCTTGGTTTTAATATAAACACAAGGATGAGTGTCATCTATAAAATACTCGTTCCATATGTCAGGGTTGTACGAATGTCCTGTATACCTCCTACTTAGAAAGTTGAAACTTCTAGACCTCACCAACTTTCCCGCAAAAAAACCAGTCATAGCACCAATCATTGATACAGACAAAGACAGATAGATTATATCAATAACACTGGTGTCACCGAAACCAATCCTTCCCTCCTTTAAATCAGTTTTAAGTACCTGAGCTATAGTCACTCCCGGTATAGTTAGACCGAGCTTGCTTACAAGAACACCGATCTTGTCAAAAACGGCGTACAGTAGAGCCGCAGCTAATACGCTCCAAACAGTAGAGGCAACAAACTCTCTTGATCTAGAGCCAATAACGTAGCTAAATACAGATATTGCCACATAACCAGGAATTATTATTATAAGGCTGGCTAATAGAGTAGATACGTCACTCATTTATTGTCTGGTTTGGATTTAAATGGTCCCCCTTTTGGCACCCCGTCCTTTGGACTACCTTTGTTTTTATTTCCAATGGATACACTTGGCTTCGAATTTCCAATTATACTCTTTTCTGTCTCGCGCGGAAAGCTGCGGCTCTCCTCCAACCTTTTTCTTTCAGTCATGCACCTACTCCTTTCTCAAGTCGTCAGTGTTTCCTTCACAACCATCAGCTCCTACGAAACACTTTACCGCTTCCCCACCCACGCCCACGCTCCCGGCAGCAGCAGGGCGGCGAGGCCGAGTTTCAGGGCGTCACCGAGGAGGAAGGGGGTGAAGCCCGCGTTCAGGAGGGCCTGGCCTTGCAGCCCCGTGACGGTGCCGAGCCATGCCAGCCCGCAGGCGTAGATGACGGCGCTGCCCGCGAGCATGGCGAGGGCGGTGCCCCGAACGGTGCGGTCCAGCGCGTACCGCTCCACCAGCCAGCCGACGAGGGCGGCGGCGAGGATGTAGCCGACGAGGTAGCCGCCCGTGGTCCCCGCGAACTTGGCGAGACCCGCGCTGCCCCCCGCGAACACGGGCAGGCCGACCGCCCCGGCGAGGAGGTACGTACTCAGGCTCGCCGCACCCCGCCTCCACCCCAGCGCGGCCCCGACGAGCAGCACGGCGAGCGTCTGGAGGGTGATGGGCACGGGCCACAGCGGGATTTCGACCTGCGCGACGAGGGCGACGAACGCGGCCCCGCCGAGGACGAGGGGCACGTCACGGGTCAGACCACGCGCGGGCGCGAGCGTGCGGGCGAGGGTGGGGTGGGCGGGAACGGCTGGGGTCATGGGTGGTCCTCCTGCGAGTGGGATGGGGTGAGAGTACCAACAAGCTGAACGTCCCCCGCGTGAACGGTGACGGGCGGGCCGCCGGGCGGCTGGACGACGAGGCCCCCCTGCGCGTCGAGGTCCAGAGCGGTCCCGATGAGGTCGCCGCGCCCGGTGGAGAGGCGCACTTCCCGCCCGAGGGTGACGTTGGATGCGCGCCACGCCTCCAACACGGCGTCGGGCGACGCGACGAGCCACCGTTCCAGCTCGGCGAGGAGGCGGGCGAGGAGGGCGGCGCGGGTGACGCCGGGCAGAAATTCCGCGAGGTGGGCGGCCCCCGGCGGCGCGGCGGTGACGTTCACCCCGAGACCGAGGACGGCGCGGCGGGCCTCCTCACCCCGCAGGTCGGCTTCGAGGAGGATGCCCGCGAGCTTGCGCCCGTCGGGGGACAGGAGGTCGTTGGGCCACTTCAGCCCGCCGACGCCGCACGCGCGTTGCAGGGCCACCCCCGCCGCGAAGGGCATAAGCGCGAGGTCGGGGAGGGGCAGCGGCCCGTGGAGGAGCACGCTGAAGACGAGGGTGCCGTGGGTGGTGTCCCACTTCCGCCCACGCCGTCCACGCCCGGCGGTCTGCCGCTCGGCGACGAAGGCGGCACCGTGGGGGACCAGGTTATCCGGGTCGTCCGCCCACGCCCGCACCTCGTCCTGCGTGCTACCGACCGTGCCCGCGTAGCGCATCGCCCGCCCGAAGTGGCCCGTGACGGGCACGAGCTGAGGCGCGGGCGTCCCCACCTCCAGCGCGTACCCGCCCCGCGTGGTGACGACGGGCACGCCGCCTTCCGCCAGCCGCCGCGCCAGCGTGTTCACCGTAACGCGGTTCACGCCGAGCCGCGCCCCCAGCGTCTCCCCGGACTGGGGCACGTCGGTCAGCAGCGGCAGCAATCGGGCGGGCACGTTCAGCACTATGCGGGGTGGGGGTGAACGAAGGCAAGAAGGACGGCTTGTAGCACGTGCCTGTCGCTTGTAGAGGAAGGTCTTTTTCGACGGGCCACAAGCTTCCAACCGTAACGCTCGCGTCAGGCCCGCATCACCCCGTCTGCTATCCTCGCCCCATGACGATGGTGCGGCAAACCCGGCAGCGGCAGGCGGTGATCGAGGTGCTGCGGGCGTCTCGGGGCCACCCGGACGCGGCCTGGATCCACGGGCAGGTCCGGGGACAGTTGCCCCAGGTGAGCCTGGGGACCGTGTACCGCACGCTCGACGCCCTCGTACGTGACGGCGTGGTGATGACCATCGAGCGCGCGGGGCAGGCCACCCGCTACGACTACAAGCACGCGGGCGAGGACCACCACCACGCGGTCTGCCGGGGCTGCGGCGCGATCTTCGACGTGGACGCGGGGGCCGTGCCCTCCATCCCGGCGGCGGCGCTTCCGGCGGGCTTCCAGATCACCGGGGTGCGCCTGGAGTTCATGGGCCACTGCCCCGACTGCACGTCCCGGCCAGCCCAGGACAGCTAGCGTTCTCTCCACCAGCGGCCCGCCCACGCGGCGGGTTTTTTCTTGTGCCGCGTTCCGGTTGCCCGGCCCGTGGGGTGCGGACGGAGTACCGTTCGGGAAAGCGCGGGAACGAAAGGGGAAGGCATGGGGGACGCACGGCGTTCGGCGGGCCGGGGACGGGACACGGGGCGGGCGGGATGACGGAACTCGCGGTGGTGCTGGCGCTGGGGTTGGCGGTCTGGGCGCTCGTCCGCGCCTCACGGCTGGAGCGGCGGCTGGACGAACTGCGGGCCGAACTCGCGCGGCTGCGGGTGGGGGAGCGGGCTGGAGTGCCCGAAGCGACCCTGCCTGCCGAAGAATCCCTCGCCCCACCGGAGGAGACACCCACCATCTGGCCGGAGGATGTGCCGGTCGTGGTCTCCCCCGCCCCGGCCAGACCGCGCGGCCCCTCCCTGTGGGACCCCGAGTACAGCCGGGCGCGGATCAGCGTGATCGGGGGCGTGCTCGTGCTGGGCGGGCTGGCCTTCACGCTGCGGGAGCTGGGAGCGCCGAGCTGGACGGGGTTGCTGGCGGTCTTCGCGTTCGGGGGGCTGCTGTTCCTCAACGCGCGGCGGGTGCCGTGGCCGGTGTCGGGGGCGCTCCGGGGGCTGGGGTACGGGGTGACGGCGCTGGGACTGGGCAGCGTCACCCAGTCCCTCCCCGACGCCTGGGGTCCCGCCGTGGTTATGCTGGGCCTCCTCGCCCTGAGCGCGGGGCTGCTGTGGGACGGGCTGCGTCGCCGCGAACCGCTGCTCGGAGCATTGGCGGTCCTCGGGGCGGGCCTCTCGGTGTGGATGCTCACGGACGACCTGGGGCGGGCGTCCGTCCTCGCGGCGGGGGCGGTGCTGCTCCTCGCGGGGGTGGCCGTGTCGGGGAGGGCACCTGGGCAGGTGAAGACTAGCGGGGAACCGGAGGGCACGAACCGCGCGGCGCTCGCCCTCACCCTGGGGGTCTCCGGGCTGGTGCCGCTGGGGTGGCTGATCGCCTCGGCGAGCCACACCGACCCGGAGTTGCTGTTCGAGAGCGAAGGAAACTACGCGCTGGAAGTGCTGGCGCTCGGTGGGGCGGGCGGGATCGTCCCCGGACTCCTCGTCTGGCTGGCCTTCTCCGCCCTTGCGCTCGCCCCGGCGCTGGCCCTGCTCATGCGGCGGGTGGAGGAGGAGGAGACCCGCCCTCGCCCTCCCGTGCCCGCCCTCGCGGCGCGGGCGACGCTGGGGCCGCAGGTTCTCGTGGCCGCCGCCGTGGGCACGGCCCTGGCCGAACGCGGGCGGACAGACCCGCTCGTGGGTGTCCTCTCGCTGGTCATTCTCGCCCTGCTGGCGCTGACGGCACGGTACGCCTGGGGACGGCGCTTGGTCACGGGAGAAGACACCGCGCCCCCACTCACGGGCACCCTCGCCGGAAGTCTCACCGCCGCCGCGAGCGGGGTGGCCGGGGCGGCGGTCCTCGGCCTGCTGGGGGCGCGGACCCAGCCCGCCGCCATCGCCGGGGTCGCCCTCGCGCTGCTGCTCGTGGGCCTGAGCGCCCGCAGCCGGGGCTGGCTGACGGCGGGGGCGGGGGGCCTGGGCCTGAGCGCCGTGTGGGGAGCTAGCCTCGCGGGCACGGACCTCACAGGGACGAGATGGGACGCGCTCCTGGGCGCTCTGCCCGCAGGAATTGCCGTCCTGGGGGCGTTGCGGGTGGCGAGGGACCCGTGGGCCACCTCCCCCCGTCCGAACCCGAATCCCGACGGCACGCCCAGCACCCCCACCCCCCGCCTCACGGCCCCGCTCCTCGCCGGGGGTGGCAGCCTGCTCGCCGTGGCCGCACTCCAGACGGGCAGCGATGACCTTCTGTGGCTGGCCGTGGCGGCGCTCTCGGCGGGACTGTGGGCGCTCCGGGCCAGGGGGCGGGCTGACACTCCCCCCACCCCTCCCCGGAGGGCGGCCTTCTGGGCGCTCGCTCCCGGAGCCGCCGTGGGGGCATTGCTGCTGGTGGGGACGGCGGACGGCTCGGGCGGGACCGCGTTCACCTCCTGCCTCGTGGCGCTCGTCGCGGCGGGGTCGCTGCTGGGCACCGCGCGGCGGGCGGGCGGAGGGGCGAGGGCGGTGGCCGAGGGCGCGGGCCTGCTCGTCCTCGCGCTCACGCTGAGCCGCGTCAGCCTGACCTGGCTGCCGGGGGTGGGCGTGCCGGGGGCGCTGGCCCTCACGGCAGCCCTGACCGTGCCGCTGCGCCTCGCCTGGGGGTGGTCGCGGCTGGACGTGGGGCTGGGGCTGGGGCTGCTGGCCGCCCTGGTGGTCCTGCTCGCCGCGCCGCTGGGGGGGTCCTCCCCGCTCCCGGTGGAGTTGGGCCTCTCCGGCGCGTTCGTGGCCTCGCTCCTCGACCCGCTGAGTGGGACGCTGACGGTCCCGGCGCTGGGTGCCCTGCTCCTCAGCCTCGTGTGGGCGCTGACCCGCACGGCGGGCGGCCTGCGGACGCGGACCCTGAACAGTCTCCCGGCGGAGGACGCCGCGCCGCAACGGCCCCACGTTCAGGCCCTGTGGCTCGCGGCGCTGCTCCTCGTGGGGCTGCTCTCGCTGGGGGCGCGGCTTGACCCGGCGGCGGAGGTGGGGTGGCCCTGGCTCACGCTCTCCAGCCTCGCGGTCCTGGGGGTCGGGCTGGGCGCGTGTGTGGGAGCGCGGCGAACGGGCGAGCCGCCCCGCCTCCTGTGGGACACCGGCCTGGGACTGATCGTGGCGGCGGGCCTCAAGGGGGTCCTCCTCGACGCCCCGGAGGTGCCGAACACGGGCGCGGCGGTGGGCGTGGCCGTCCTCGTCACGGGATTGAGCTTGCTGGCGGTGGCGATTCTGGCCCCCCGGCCTCCGGGTTCAGCCCCCGCTCTGGGGGAGGCAGCGGACCAGCCGGAGGGCTGAGCGCCCCAGATCAAGGGCGCGGATGGTGGAGGAGGTCGGCCCACCACGCCGAACACTCGTCCGGTGAGGGACGACCTCTCCGCCGCCGGGAAAGGGCCGGGGCGAAGGCCTCCTCCTCACGGCGGTGGCCGGAGCGGGGCGAGCATCCGCCACGAGAGCGGCCCCGTGTGAAGGACCGCGCTCAGACCGTCTCTTGCGGTGGGGCCTCGGCGGCGGGGGCGGGCGGGTCGGCCTTCGGGCGGAGGTCGGTGCCGTTGAAGCGGCCCTGCGCCTCGGCCAGCCCGAGGGTCGCCCACGCTTCCACCGCGTTCGCGCCGAGGCGGACGAGTTCGGCGAGCGTGTCCGCCTCCTCCTCGCGCCACCTGCTCAGCACCCAGTCCGCCGGGTTCCAGCCCGCCGGGGGCCGCGAGATGCCGACCTTCAGCCGGGGAAAGGCGTCGGTGCCGAGGACGCGGAGAATGTCGCGCACCCCGTTCTGCCCGCCGTGCCGCCCGCCCAGCCGGAACTTCAGGAGGCCGAAGGGGCTGTCGAGGTCGTCCTGCACGACGAGCAGCGCGTCACCGCCCAGCTTGTAGAAGGTGACGAGCGGCCCCACCGCCCGCCCCGCCGCGTTCATGAAGGTCAGTGGCTTGACGAGCAGGACGCGGGTGCCGGGAGCGGGACCGATGCGGACCTCGGCCACCTCGGCGTCCTTACCCTCCCTGCGCCATGCGGCACCCCAGCGGCGGGCCACCTCGTCCACGACGAACCAGCCGACGTTGTGGCGGGTGCGGGCATAGTTCGGCCCCGGATTGCCCAGACCCACGACGAGGCGCATCTCAGGCCTCCAGGCTGCTCAAGGTCTCACGCCAGCGGGCCTCGGTCTCGCGGACGCGGGCCTCGGTGCGGGCGCGGGTATACCCGGCGCGGAAGTCGGTGAAGCGGGTGTCCGTGTCGGCGAACAGGAGGCCGAGGGCCTGCCGAACGTCCTGCACGTTGCGGTCGGTGAGGGTGGTGTCCTTCTGGTCGAGCACCTCGTCGAGCGTCGCCATCAGGCCGGAGAGGGGCCGCAACCACTGGAAGGCGGGATCGTTCATCACCAGCGAGTAGAGCGCGAACGGCCCCCCCACCGGGCCGTGGAGAAACTCGTATTCCCCCCTGGCAAAGTCGAGCAGCGCCGAGTGGAAGTGCCGCAGCCCCTGCGCGAGCGCCGTGAGCCGCTGACGAACGCGTGTGTCGGATGGAAGCGCCGAACCGGTCATAGCGGCAGGGTAGCAAGGGCGGCGCGGGCAGCGGCCCAGAGCGTCAGCGTCCGGTGACTCTGCTCACCGAACCTCACCACCCCAGCGTTCCCGCCTCGCCCTTGAACGGCCCGACCACGTTCGCCGTAATCCAGCCGCCGTAGAAGCCGCCCGGCTGCGGCGTCACGCGCTCGCCGTCCACCCGGCACTCATCCATACGGCCCGCGTAGACGGCGACATGCCCGGCGATGGGGAGGAAGGCGGACGTGGGGCGCTCGTAGCTCCAGCCCGCACTTTGAGCCGTCTTGCCGCCCGCACTCAGCGTCCAGTAACTCGCCTTCCCCTTCCACTCGCAGACGCTGCCGCCTCCCGCCGGAACGAGGACGCCGGGCAGGAAGGCGGTGGGTGGCAAGTAGTAGGTCGGTGGGTGACTCGTCTCCAGGACGCGAAAGCCTTCGGTCGTATCGGCAATTCTCACGCCGCCGAGCCAGATTTCAAGTCGTGCGGGTGTGCGCTCCAGTCGGGGCGGGCGCGGGTACTCCCACACGCTCTCCTGATGGGGACCGGGCGGGGCGGGACGCGGGCGCGAGGGGAACATGAGCCAGTCTGACAGACGGGGAGGAGGGGTGCCGTCGGCCTTCACCCGGACAGGTTGGGCAGGCGGTACGGTGCGGCTATGGAGAAACCTGACCTGGAACCATACCGCGCATTGGCCGGGGCCGGGCCTCTGGCAGTGGCGGAGGAGGCGAGGCGGAGGAGGTTAAGTCCCGTGAGCATCCTCTACGTGCTGCACGAGATATGTGGTCTGAGCATCGGAACGGGGAAGGAATTCTTGTTTCAGGTGGACCCGGAGGCACACGGCTTCCACACCCGGTTTCTCGCCGATCTGGACACCCTTCACACCGAGATAGACCGCGAGAACGGCTCCCAATAACCCAGGCCAGCCCAGCCAAGTACGCTAACCCCGTGACCACCCCCAACCTGCCGGACGCCGACCAACCCGAACTGCGCGGCACGGTCAACCTCGCGGACCTCGAAGCCCTGGGACGCTCCCGGCTGGACCGCAACGCACTGGAGTATTACGCGAGCGGCGCGAACGACGAGGTGACGCTGCACGCGAACCGGGCGGCCTTTCGCGCCCTGCGGCTGCGGCCCCGGATGCTCGTGGACGTGTCGAACGTGGACACCTCCACCACGGTCCTCGGCCTGCCCCTCGCCTGTCCGGTAGGCATCGCGCCGAGCGCCTTCCACGGCCTCGCGCACAGGGCGGCGGAACTCGGCACCGCGCGGGCGGCGGCCTCGGCGGGCAGTATTATGACGCTGAGCACCTTCTCCAACACGCCGATTGAGGACGTGGCGGACGCGGCACCGGGCCGGATGTGGTTTCAGCTCTACCCCTGCATCGACCGCGAGCTGAGCGCGGACCTCGTGCGGCGGGCGGAGGCGGCGGGCGCGCGGGCGCTCGTCGTCACGGTGGACGCGCCCTTCGTGGGCCGCCGCGAGCCGAACGAACGCCACCGCTTCGCCCTGCCGCCACATCTGCGCGTGCCCAACGTGGCGAGCCGCGACCACCTCGCCCGGCTGGAGTCGGAGAGCGGGTCCCAACTCGTGAACTACTTTCAGGGCCTGATCGACAAGGCGTTCACGTGGGACGACCTCGCGTGGCTGCGTTCGGTCACGTCCCTCCCCGTCGTTCTCAAGGGCCTCCTCACCGCCGAGGACGCCGTTCTCGCCGCCGAACACGGCTGCCACGTCTGGGTCAGCAATCACGGGGGGCGGCAACTGGACACCGCCATTTCTTCCATCGCGGCGCTGCCCGAGGTCGTGGACGCGGTGGGCGGGCGGGTGGAGGTCTACCTCGACGGTGGGGTGACACGCGGGACGGACGTGCTGAAGGCCGTCGCCCTCGGCGCTCGCTGCATCTTCCTCGGACGGGCGGCACTGTGGGGTCTTGCGGCGGGCGGGGAGGCGGGTGTGCGCCGAACGCTAGACCTGTTACAGGACGAACTCCGGCTGGCCCTCGCCCTGTCCGGCAAACAGAATCTCGGGCAGGTGGGGCGGGACCTCGTGCGGCTGTGAAGGGCGTCTCTCCCCCTAATTTGACAGGAGCCTGTCAAAGCAGTAGGGTAGTCTTCCCGTGACCCAATCCACGGCGGAGGGGGCCGCCTTCACGGAACTGTTGCTGGAGGTCTTCCGGCTCAATGGCCTGTTGCTGGACGCGGGCGACCGTCTGACGAGGCCACTCGGACTGACGAGCGCCCGGTGGCAGGTGTTGGGGGTGGTGGAACACGGCCCCGTGACGGTGGCGCAGATCGGGCGGGTGATGGGTCTCGCGCGCCAGAGCGTGCAGCAATTGACGGACGCGCTGGAGCGGGAGGGCTTCGTGCGCTACGTGGACAATCCCCGTCACCGCCGCGCCCGGCTGGTGCAGCTCACGGAGAAGGGGGAGGACGCCGCCGCCCGCCTCATCCCCGCTCAGGCCGAGTGGGCAGATCGCATCGGCGGCGTGCGAACGCTCGCAGAGTGGCAGGCCGCGCTGGCAACTCTCCGCGCCCTGCGTGCCCGTCTAGAAGAGAACGCGTCGCCGACGGAGAACAACTCCTGAAGGAGGAGCGCATGACCGAGACCTTCCCCAACGCCGTGAACGGTTCGCCCGACATCCTCGCCCTGGGGCAGTGGGTGGACGCTCAAGTTGCCGAGCAGTGGGAAACCGTGCTGGACACCCACCGCGAGAAACTGGCGGACGCCTACGCGCGGGCCGGGGACATGGCCTTCGGCACCTACCTGAACCTGCTGCTGCGCGACGTGAAGCGGCACATGCGCGATCTTGGGCTGAAGGCCACTCCTCCCCTCCCCGGCGACTTCGACATCTCGCGCGAGTGGGGCAACGCCGACGGGACCGACAACGAACGCTGGATGTGGAGCCTCGTCACCACGACCTCCGGTGAGGCGCTGGGCACGCTGGTCCTGTCCATTCCACACGACCACACCCGCTTCCGGCTGCCGCGCCCTCCCCACGTGTTCGCCCTGCGCGAGACCGAGCGGGCCGGGGTGGAAGCCGCCCTGAGCGCCCGCTCCAGCGACTTCGCCCGCGCCCTGCCCTTCCACGAGGAGTACGCGGAGTATCTGCGGGGGCAGGAGACGGAGGCTTGAAAGGAGCCGCCGATGGGACTCAATCACCTCTGATCCGCGCCTAAAGGAGTCCCATGAATGTCACCGCCTCCGCCCTCTCCCTCAACGTGCCCGACGTGGCCGCCTCCGCCGAGTTCGTCAAGCGGCACTTCGGCTTCGTGGAGAGCATGACCGTCCCGGACACCATGTGCTCATTGACCCGGCCAGACGTGGGCTTCAACCTGATCTACCTGAGAACTGGGCTGGACAGCTTCAAGCCGCCGCACATCGCTGGAAGTGCCGGACAGGGGCTGCTCGTCGTCTTCGTGGTCGAGAACATCGATGCCGAGTACGAACGCCTGCGGGCGGAAGGCGTGCCCGTCGTCACGCCCATCGAGACCGAGCCGTGGGGCGAGCGGTACTTTCAGATGGAGGACCCGAACGGCGTCATCTTTCAACTGGTGCAGTGGGTAGAGGTGTCAGGGAACGAAGGCGACGATTCTCAGTCACCCTAAATTGACGACTTGCGGAGGGTGGACTTGGTACGCTAGCGCCGCTCCCCACGCGGCCTCGGCCACGCTCCCGTGGACCACAGCGCCCACAGCACCAGCAGGGGTTGGAAGAACAACCGGATCAGCCGCGCCCGGTCGGTGTCCAGCCCGAAGGCGTCCGTGCGCGTGAGGTACTGCGAGACGTTGCCGGGAAAGATGGCGACGAAAAAGGCGGCGACCACCCATCCCACCGCGACCCGCTGACGCGGCAGCGCGAGCAATGCCACCCCCAGCCCGACCTCCACGACGCCGGAGGCCAGCACCACGAAGTCCTTGTCGAGTGGAAGCCAATTGGGAACCTGGGCCTGGAACTCCCGCCGCAGGGTGGTGAGATGACCGACGCCCGCCCCAACGAGCGCCCCACCCAGCAACCAGCGGGCCAGCGTGCGCGGCCATGACCGGACGCTCACGCCGCCTTCTTCCGGCTCCGTCCCGTCCGTAGCGCCTTCTCGCTCTCCAGCATCCGCTTCAACGCCGCCTCGCTGCGGGTCAGGCCCTCCAGCTCCGGCTCGGGGCGGCCCGCCCTCGGCTCGTAGTCGTCGAGAACCTTGCCCTCCTGGTAGCGGTCGAAGATGACCGGGCAGATGTAGCTGCCGCGCGTGACGGCGGGCGTATTGCCCAGGTCCTCGGCGACGAACTTCACGCACTCCACCAGCGTCTTGCGGGCCTGCCGCTCGGACTCGGGCGCTCCCGCCTCGGCCAGAAATTCGGCGGCGACGAGGGTACCGCCCCAGGTGCGGAAGTCCTTCGCGGTAAAGGGGCCGACCACCTCGCGCAGGTAGCCGTTGAGGTCGGGGGCGCGCACGCGCAGGCGGGTCTCCTCATTGTCCACGCTCTGAAAGAGCCACGGGCCGGGCAGTTCTAGCAGCCGCCCGACGTTCGTGGTGAGGGTGCGGTCGCGGACCGTCTTTTCCTGAAGGATGCCGTGCTTGCCCTTGAAGCGGAAGGTGATCGCCCCGCCGTCCACCTTCACATGGCGCTGGCGCAGGGTGGACAGGCCGTAGGTCTTGTGCGCGCGGGCGTAGGCGTCGCTCCCCACCCGGAAGTGGGCGACGTGCAGCAGCCGCGACATGACCGCCAGCACCTTGCGCCGGGGCAGCCCGGAGAGCCGGAGGTCCGAGGCCGTCACCGTTCGCAACGTGGGCAGCATGTCCGCGAAGCGCGCGAGCCGCTGCCACTTCTTCAGGGCGCCCGCCTGCACGAAGTCGGAGTGGTAGCGGTACTGGAGCCGCCCGGCGGCGTCGCGCCCGAAGGCCTGCAACTCGGCGTCGGGGTCGGGTGAGACGAACACGCCCTCGTAGGCGGGCGGCACAGCGAGGGCAGAAATCCGGGCGATGCCCTCCGCATCGATGTATTCGGTGTCGTCCGGCCAGAAGTAACGGAACTCGCCCTGCTTGCTGCCCTCGCGGCGGAGGTATTCGTCTTGGAGGATTTCGGTGCGACTCGGCATTACTCGCTGGCCTCCATCGGAAGCTGCCAGTCAATCGCCGTCTCCCCGACCTCCTCCAGCGCCGCGTTCACCTTCGAGAAGGGCTTGGTGCCCATGAACTTCGCCACGCTCAGCGGGCTGGGATGGGCCGACTCGATGACGACGTGCTGCTTGCCCGTGACGAGCTTCGCCTTCTTGCGGGCGTAAGCGCCCCACAGGACGAAGACCACCCGCTCCGGCTTCTCGTTCACGGCGCGGATCACGGCGTCGGTGATCGCCTCCCAGCCCTTGCCCGCGTGGCTGTTCGGCTCAGCCTGCCGCACGGTGAGGACGGCATTCAGGAGGAGGACGCCCTGCTCGGCCCACGGGCGCAGGTAGCCGTGCCTCGGCGGCTTGAAGCCCACGTCCGCCTGCAACTCCTTGTAGATGTTCACGAGGCTGGGGGGCGGGCGCACGCCGGGCCGCACGGAGAAGCTCAGCCCATGCGCCTGACCGGGGCCGTGGTAGGGGTCCTGCCCGAGGATGAGGACCTTGACGTTCTCCAGCGGCGTGAGGCGCAGGGCGTTGAACACGTCGGGCGCGGGCGGGAAGACGGTGTGGGTGCGCCGCTCCTCCACCAGAAAGTCGCGCAGGGCATGGAAGGATGGCGAGGCGAACTCGGCGGCGAGCGCCGTCTGCCACGACTCCGGCAGCCCGGCGGGCACGAGGGGTTTGGGGGTGTCGGCGGTGGGATTGGTGGCCACTTGGCCGAAAAGGTCGGGCTGGTCGGTCATGGCGTCCTTTCGGGTCTGGGAGGGAGGATGGCTCGGAAGTTCAAGCCGCAGTCTCCCCTACCCATGCCGCCGAACGGTACGAGGCCACCGCTTCTCAAGGAAAGGTGAAGCGCCCACGCCTACTTGACCCGCTACTTCACCCGCACCCGGTAGGAGAACTTCAGCGTCTCCTCTGCCCGCAGTTCGCTCAGGACCCAGCGGACGTGGGTGTACTCGCTGACGGGGGCGGCGACCTCGCGGGTGACGCTCAGCCCGTTCTCGCTGACGGTGACGCGGCGTTTGGGGGTGGCGCTGTAGGTCCGCCCGTCGTCGGCGCTGTATTCCACCCGCCAGCGGCCCGTGGTTGCCGTCGCCCCGCCGCCGAAGAAGGTGCCGCGCGGCACGGGCATTCCCACGGACACGTCGCGCAGCACGCCGCCGCTGACGTTCCGCACGCCGACCTCCTCGCGCAACAGGTCGCCGGGCACAACGAGTTTTACGCCCTGGACGAATTGCTCAGCCACCCGGTCCCCCTGCGTCACCCGCCGCACGAGGTCCTGCGAGACCGTGAACTCCACGCGGGGGGGCGAGGATGGCGCGGGCGGGGCCGCCTGAGCCGGAAGCAGGCTGGCGAACACGAAGGGCAGCGCGAGGCGTCGCACGGTCAACACCTCCGCCCTACAGCCCCAGCCGCCCGGAGGCCGCCTTCTCCACGGGCGTCCCGTTCGCGCCGTCGAAGGCGTCGATCTCCTCGATGAAGCGGTCGAAGAGGTAGCGGCTGTCGTGCGGGCCGGGGGACGCCTCCGGGTGGTACTGCACCGAGAAGACCGGGTAGCGCGAGTGCGCCATGCCCTCCAGCGTGCCGTCGTTGAGGTTGACGTGCGTGGCGACGAACGATCCGTTCGGGATGGAGTCGAGGTCTACCGCGTACCCGTGGTTCTGCGAGGTGATCTCCACGTTCCCGGTGAGGAGGTTCTTGACGGGCTGGTTGCCGCCCCGGTGCCCGAACTTCATCTTGAAGGTGCGCCCGCCCGCCGCGAGGCCGAGAATCTGGTGCCCGAGGCAGATGCCGAAGGTGGGCAGCAGGCCCATCAGCTCCCACGCCGTCCGGTGCGCGTACTCCAGCGGTGCGGGGTCGCCGGGACCGTTCGACAGGAAGAGGCCGTGCGGCTGGAGCGCCATGATCTGCGCCGGGGTGGTGTGCGCGGGCACGACGATGGGTTCGATGCCGACCTCCGCCAGCCGCTCGATGATGGTGTGCTTGATCCCGAAGTCCATCAGCACGACGCGCTTGCCGTGCCGCAGGGTGGGGAAGGCGTAGGGCAGGGAGGTCGTGACCTCGCGGGTCATGTCGTGCCCGTCGATGTCCTGATGGCCCTTGGCCCGCTGAACGTAGACCTGCTCCTCGGCGGGGGTGAACTCCCCGTAGGCGTCCTCCGGGTGCGTGTACGAGCGGTGCGCGATGACGCCCTTCACCACGCCACCCGACCGCAACCGCCGCACGAGGGCGCGGGTGTCGATGCCCTGGATACTCACCACGCCGTACTGCTGCATGAACGCTTCGAGCGACTGCTGGGCGCGGTGGTTGGAATACTCACCGGAAAACTCGCGGGAGATGAAGCCGCGCACATACGGCTTGTTGCTCTCCATGTCGTAGATCGCCACGCCGTAGTTGCCGACGTGCGGGTAGGTGATCGTCACGATCTGCCCGTTGTACGAGGGATCGGTCATGATCTCCTGGTAGCCCGTCATGGAGGTATTGAACACGACCTCGCCGACCGTCTCGCCCCGGTGCCCGAAGGCGTAGCCCCGGTACACGGTGCCGTCTTCGAGGGCGAGAATTGCACGTTCCTTCCGAATCATAGGGGGCCTCCATACCGGCTCACGGGCCGGGTTTCATGGTGGGGGAGCGGTCAGCCGTCAGCGGTCAGTCGTCAGCTTTCAGCCACCGAGGGTAGCAGGGCGGGTGTGGGCCGAATGTCAGTCCTGCCGGAACACCTCTGCTCAAGCGAACGCCTCAAGCGGCTGCCCCTCGCAAAAAAGCACAGGAACTCCATGCTCGGGGTCAAGCTCCGTCGCATACGTCATGCGAATGCAGCGTGGGTCCTGGCCCTCAACTACCAGCGATTCAAGGCGGAAATCGTCGAAATACTCCGCCTCGCTCATCTGGAAGTAGGGCGCGGCCCACGGAGCGGGGCGACCCTCCTCCTCCAAGAGGCCGTAACGGTCCGGTCGGGTCAGCACCTCGTTCCGCACGAACGCCACAGCCAGCCGCTTCAGCCTTTCGGCATCTCTGACCGCCGCACGCATGAAGTCGAGTTGGGCAGACGACGGGACTTGACCTTCCATCCCTCGAAAGTAACCCCGAACAACACCATCCGCAGTAACAGTTTTGAAGGAAAAGCTTCCAGACGACTGCCGGACGGTCCCCAACACATCGTCGAGGAACTGCCTCACCCCAGCTCCCTATACATCGCAATCTCATTGCAATTCTCGAAGAACGCGCACCGCTGGCACTCGCTCCAGACCTTCGGGTGCAGGTTCGTCTTCTCGATGCGGGTGAAGCCGCACTTCTCGAAAAAGGCCTGCTGGTACGTCCACGCGAAGAGGGCGGGGAGCGCAATGTCGCGCGCCTCCCGCTCGCAGGCTTCGACGAGTTGTTTGCCCAGCCCCCGCCCCTGCATATTCGGGTGGACGGCGAGGCCGCGCACCTCCGCGAGGTCGGGCGCGAGCATGTGCAGGCCGCAGACGCCCGCCAGCCCGCCCGGCTTTCCCCCATGCGGCTCGGCGAGGACGAGGTGGAAGTCGCGGATGGTCTCGGCGAGGAGGCTCTTGGAGCGCACCAGCATCTGCCCGCGCGCCGCCCAGTAGCCGATCAGCTCGTGAATGGCGTCGATGTCGGAGAGCCGGGCCTTGCGCGTGCCCAGGGGAGCCTGCGGGTGCAGGTCGGGAACGGCGATGGAGTCGAGGGAGAGGAGGGTCATGGGTGGACCCCAGGCCGGAACGTGGAACGTAGGGGGTGGATCGTAGAGAAAGACTGGTGCCCTCCTACGATCCACACTCCACGCTTCACCCCCCCCCTTACGCCTTGCTCGCCGTCCGGTCCAGCGGACGCATCCAGGTCGTGCCGCCGGGGCGCTCGCTGCGGGCGCGGTAGGCGCGAATCTGGGGCGTGTCGGGGAGTTCGCCCATCACCACGGCCAGCGGCACCTGCTGAAAGCCGAAGGTTCCCCAGTCGCCGCCCTTGCTGAACATGTAGATTGCCCGGTCGCCCCGGCCCTGCGCGTACTGCACGGCGCTCATGACGAGGCGGTGGCCCAGCCCGCTTCCCCGCGCCGTCGGCAACACCGCCGCACCACGCAGCAGCGAGGCTCCGTCCCCGTGTTCCAGGCCGATGGCCCCGACGGGTTGACCGCTGCGTGTGGCGAGCCAGTAGGTCGTGCCCTCGGCCAGCGTCGCCTCGGTGGTCAGGCCCGCCTCCTGCATGATGCGGGTCACGGTGTCCTTGTCGTTGGCGTCGGCGAGGCGAATCTGCACGTTCTGGTCGGTCATGGGGGGTTCCTCCGTGGTCTGCCCCGTCCCGAGGACCCACGCGGGCGTCCGGGCGGGTGGAATTGTGTGTGGCGGCAGCATAGCGCAGGTCAGCCGTCATCGGCTAAGGCCCTCCCACTTCGGACAGCACGTTCAGGGGGCGCACCCAGCCCACCTCGTCCCGGAGCCAGCCCCGGCACTCGCCGCTGCGAACCTGCGGCGTCCCCGGCAGGGCGGCGGCCACCGTCTCGGGCGGGACCTGAGTAAAGCCGAACTGCTCCCAGAACGGCCCTGAGTCGCTGGAGAAGAGGTACACCGCCCGGTCCCCGCGCAGGCTCGCCTGGGTGAGCGCGCTCATCGCCAGCGCCCGCCCCAGCCCCTGCCGCCGCGCGTGGGGGAGCACGGTCGCCGAGCGGATCAGGCTCGCCCCCTCGCCGTGCTCCAGGCCGATGCACCCGGCGGGCACGCCGTCCAGTTCGGCAATCCAGTACGTCGAGCCGTCCAGCGTCGCCGTGATCGCCGCCCGCTCATGGCTCAGGCCCACGGCGAGGATGAGGTCGCGCAGGGTTTCGAGGTCGGCCCCGCTCGTCGCCTGACGAAGTTTGATGTGGGTATCGGTGTCCAGGGTCATGGGGAACCTCCAGAGGAGTGCAGGGGCGTGGGGGATGGGCCACCGTCCTCGGGTCGTCGTCGCTCGGCCTCCCGCGCCGCCGCCTTGAGGAAGTAACGCAGGCCCGCCCCCGCTGAGGCGTCCGTCCTCCAGCGGGGGATAACGTGGAGGTGAACGTGGGGGATGTGCGCCCCGCCCGCCGGGAAAACGTTCCAGCCGACCGTGTAACCGTCGGGCCGAACGGTGGCGTCCAGATGGGCGCGAATCTCGGCGAGGAGAGCGTGGGTGGCGAGCACTTCCTCCGGCGTGAGATCGAAGACGGTCAGGCAGGGCCGTTTGGTGACGATGTGCCCCACGTAACGTAGTCCGTCGCCGTAAAGAGAATCCTGCACGTACACGCACAGCTCGTTCTCCAGCACGACCTCCGCCCCCGTGAAGGTGGCCCGCGTGGAGAGCGGGTTCTCCTCGGGGTGGGCGAGCCAGTGTGCCCACTCCGCCTCGCGCTTATGCAGGAGCGTCCCATCGAGGCCCACCGTCACTCTCATCCCAACGCCGCCTTCGCCGCGTCCACGGCCTCGCGCACCCGCTCAGGTGCCGTGCCGCCGTAACTCTGCCGCCCTCTCACGCTCTCCTCCACCGTCAGGCTTCGGGCAACGCCGGCATTCAGCAGGGGGTGGGCCGCCCGCAACTCCGCGTCCGTGAGGTCCCACAGTTGCCGACCCGAGCGGCTGGCGAGGCCCACCAGCCCCCCGACGACCTCGTGCGCCTCGCGGAAGGGGACGCCCTGCCGGGCGAGGAAGTCGGCCACATCGGTCGCGGTGGAGAAGCCGCGCGCCGCCGCCGCCCTCGTCGTGTCCGCGTGCCAGACGGTCTTCGGCAGCATATCGGCGTACAGGCGCAGCACGATACTCAGCGTGTCGTAGGAGTCGAAGACGCCCTCCTTGTCCTCCTGAAGGTCCTTGTTGTAGGCGAGCGGCGTGCCCTTCACCACGGTCAGCAGGCCCATCAGGTTGCCGAAGACGCGCCCCGCCTTGCCCCGCGCGAGTTCGGACACGTCGGGATTCTTCTTCTGGGGCATGATCGAGGAGCCGGTGGTGTGCGAGTCGGGCAGGGTCAGGAAGCCGAACTCGAAGGTCGAATAGAGGATCAGTTCTTCCGACAGGCGCGAGAGGTGCGCGGCAAGGATGGCACACGCAGATAGGAACTCCAGCGCGAAATCCCGGCTCCCTACCCCGTCGAGGGAGTTGGCGGTCGGGCGCGCGAAGCCGAGGGCGGCGGCGGTGGCGTGGCGGTCGATGGGCCACGGCGTCCCGGCCAGCGCCGAGGACCCCAGCGGCGACTCGTCCATCCGCCCGGCGGCGTCGCGGAAGCGGCCCTCGTCGCGCTCCAGCATGGCGGCGTAGGCCATGAACCAGTGGGAGAGGAGGATGGGCTGGGCGACCTGAAGGTGGGTGTAGCCGGGGAGGATGACCTCATCCACCAGATACTTCTCTGCCTCCGCAACCATCACGGCCCGCAGCGCCCGCGCCTTCTCGGCCAGGTCGAGGGCCGCCTCCTTCGTGAACAGCCGGAAGTCCACCGCCACCTGATCGTTGCGGCTCCTGGCCGTGTGCAGCTTGCCCGCCACCGGGCCGATGCGGTCGCGCAACGCCGCCTCGACGTTCATATGCACGTCCTCGCGGTCGAGCCGCCACTCGAACGTCCCGGCGCGAATGTCGGCGAGGACGGCCCGCAGACCGTCACTGATCTGGGCCACCTCCTCCACCGTGAGGATGCCGACCTGCCCCAGCATCGCCACGTGTGCGAGCGAGCCGCGAATATCCTGCTCGGCGAGGCGCTGGTCGAAGGAGACGGAGGCGTTGAACAGCTCCACGAGGCCGTCGGTGGCCTCGGCGAAGCGTCCGCCCCAGAGTTTCTTGTCTTGTGTTGGTTGGATCATTGCAGTCTCCACGAAGGGGCGGGGGCTAAATTACGCTAAGCGTCTTCCAAGCGGCGTAAGCCAGGTACACCACCGTCAACACCGAACCGACGACAAAGACCCCTCGCCACAGGGGCAAAGGCGACCACCTCAACCGTGCGCCGACCAAACCCAGTAGGGCCAGAACAGGCAGGCCGAGCAGCAGCGACAGACTTACCATCCGACTTCCTTCACCAGCACCAGCGGCGGCGGGTTGTGCGGGTTCGCGTGGGCGTACCGTGCTGCCCCGTCCACCCGGTAGCCGAGGCGTTCGTAGAAGGGGCGCACAGCGAGGTTGTACTGGCTGACGGCGAGGAGGACGCGGGCGTAGCCGTCACGGGCGGCGACCTCCTCCACCGCGCGCACGAGCGCCGCACCGATGCCCTGCCCGCGCATGTCCGGGCGGGTGGCGAGTTTGTTGAGAGTGAGGGTCCGCGATCCATCCGGACGCCAGCCGACGCAGCCGACCGCCTCGCCGTCCTGCCACGCGAGGAAGCCGCCCCCCTGCCCCAGACTCCACGCCACGTCCTCCACACGAGTGCGGCTCCACGAACTGCGGGGGTCCATGCCCGCCGCCATCATGACGACGTGGAAGATGGGCGCGTCGGCGGGGAGGGCGGGGCGGAGGGTGGGAGTCATTTCTTCGCCCATCTCCGCAGCAACTCCTCACCGTCCGTGCGTTGCCCGTTCTTCTCCAGAAATGCTGCGACATCCTTCAAACGCGTCGGATACTTCTGCCCCGTCGTATGCCCATGCCGGAATCCCGCCGCCGCCAGCCGCCGCGCGACCTCCCAACCCTCGGCATCGGCCTGAGCAGGAGCGCGGAAGTTTTTACCCATCTGGATCATTGCCTGGCTACACTGCGGACAGGGGTAAGTTGCCGCATCCATGCCAAGTCCGTGCGTATTGGATAAGTTGCCGGAGGGGGAACGCGTGGCCTGAAAAATCAGGGGCTTACGAAACTGCTTGCGGCATTCAAAGCAGACGTAGTGGCTGGGACGCCCCTTCCACTTCACCAGGACGGGAACCAGTCGGGGCTTGACAGCGGGCGTCATCTCAGACCCGTTCGGCTTCCGGCTGTTCCTTCAGCCCAGCCCTCGCCTCCACCCGCGCCTGCACCCGCATCCGCAGGGCATTGAGCTTGATGAAGGCCCCCGCGTCGTGCTGGTTGTAGTCGCCGCCCGCCTCGAAGGACACGAGGTCCTTGTCGTACAGACTGCGGGGAGCCTTGCGCCCGACGACGATGCAGTTGCCCTTGTAGAGCTTCAGGCGGGCCGTGCCCGTGACGCCGGAGGCCACGTGGTCCATGTACACCTGAAGCGCCTCGCGCTCCGGGGCGAACCAGAAGCCGTTGTAGACGAGTTCGGCGTACTTGGGACCGAGGGCGTCGCGCTGGTGCAGCACCTCGCGGTCGAGCGTCAGGCTCTCCACGGCGCGGCGGGCGTGGTAGAGCAGGGTGCCGCCGGGCGTCTCGTACACGCCGCGCGACTTCATCCCCACAAAGCGGTTTTCCACGAGGTCGATGCGCCCGACGCCGTGCCGCCCGCCGATCTCGTTCGCCCATTGCAGGAGGGCGGCGGGAGTCAGACGCTCCCCGTTGATCGCCACCGGGTCGCCCCCCTCGAACTCCACCTCCACGTATTCCGGCTCGTTCGGCGCGTCCTCGGGGCTGACGGTGAGCTTGAACATGTGCGCGGGCGGCTCGGCCCAGGGGTCCTCCAGAATGCCGCCCTCGTAGGAGATGTGCAGGAGGTTGGCATCGGTGCTCCACGGGTCCTTCTGGGTGGTGGGGACGGGGATGCCGTGTTCGCGGGCGAACTGCTCCAGATCGGCGCGCCCCTGGAACTCCCACTCGCGCCACGGGGCCACGGTCACGATGTCGGGCTTCAGGGCATAGGCCGTCATCTCGAAGCGCACCTGATCGTTGCCCTTACCCGTCGCCCCGTGCGAGACGGCGACCGCGCCCTCCTGCTGGGCGATTTCGACCATTCGTTTGGCGATCAACGGGCGGGCGATGGACGTTCCCAGGAGGTAGTACCCCTCGTACAGCGCCGAGGAACGGAACATCGGGAACACGTAGTCGCGCACGAACTCCTCGCGCAGGTCGAGGGCGTAGGCGGCGACCGCGCCCGTATTCAGCGCCTTGACGCGCGCCTCCTCCACCTCGTCGCCCTGCCCGAGGTCGGCAGTGAAGCACACCACGTCGTAGTTCCGTTCGGTCTGGAGCCACTTGAGGATGATCGAGGTGTCGAGGCCGCCGGAGTAGGCGAGGACGATCCTGGGCTGGCTGGTGCTCTGGCTCATGGGCTGATCTTCTCCTGGAAACGTCAAGGGATGACGCAAAAGGCAACACAAGTCCCCCGGCGTGACCTACCCGGCCCTTTCCTGTGAGGGAAGGCCGGGGCGTCAGCGTCGGGGGAACAGGGTCTGCATGGCGTGTATGGATATACGCTTTCACGTATACCTATGCAGGCAGGGTAGCAGCCCGTGGGGATGGGGTCAAGGCGGCGTGCCGGGGCCGTCCAGCAGAAACGTCCGGCCCCACATCAGGAACCGGACGGTTGGCGAGTCTCTTAGCGGAACTGGTAGTTCACGCCGACGCGGGCACCGAAGCCGAAGTCGATGCCCGTGGAGCCGGTCCCGACGACGATGCGCGGTCCCGCCGAGCCTTCCACGAAGACGCTCAGGGGCGTCGTGACCTGGAAGTTCAGGCCCAGGATGCCGTTGGGGTAGACGACGAGGCCGCTGGAACTGCCGAGCGACACGTACGCGCCGAGGCCGAGGCCGTAGTAGGGGTCGAACGGCCCGAGGGCCTGGCTTCCGTTCAACTCGCCGAGGTAGGCCACGTCGCCGCCGATGGCGAGCGAGCCGCCCCGGAAGAGGTTCAGGGCGTCGAGGTTCAGGCCGTAGCGGATGGACGAGGTGGAGGTCAGGTCGGTCTGGTAGTGCACGGTGAGGCCCGTGCCGATGGAGCCACCCACGGAATCGGCGGCGGCGGACGAGACGGCGGAGAGGGCCAGGAGTCCGAGAAGGGCTTTCTTCATAGCCTGAGCGTAAGCCATTGCTGCGGGGGTCGTGTTCGTGCCTAAACAAACAATCTAGGCGCTCACATGGGCGGCCCGTTCCAACCGCTCCAGCGCCCGCTCCAGGTCGTCGCGCGACTTGCAGAACGCGAGCCGGAACAACCCCGCCGGGGCAGGGTGCTCGACGTAGAAGGCGTCCCCCGGAATGACGGCCACGCCCGCCTCCTCCACCAGCGTCTCGGCGCTCCAGCCGGGGCGACGGGCCGTAAGGAAGTAGGTGCCGCGCGGCTCGAACACCGTGGCCCCCAGGTCCCGCAACCCGCCCGCCAACAGGCGCATCCGCTCCCCGTACTCGGCGCGCAGCCCCTCGTAGAAGCCCCCCCGCCGCGCGACGGGCAGGGCCGCCGCCACCGCCACCTGAAAGGGCGTGGGCGCGCAGAAGGAACCGACCTGCCGTATGGCCGCGACGTTGCCCGCAAGACCGGGTGGGCAGGCAATCCAGCCGACGCGCCAGCCGGTCGCTTCCAGCCTTTTTCCCGCACTCCCCGTCGTAAAGGTGCGCTCCGGGGCGAGGTCGCGCAGGGACACGGGCCGCTCCCCGAAGTACAGCTCGTCGTACACCTCGTCGCTGACGATCCACAGGTCACACTCACGGGCGAGGGCGACCAGGGACTCCAGCTCGGCGCGGGTGAAGACCGTCCCCGTCGGGTTGTAGGGGCTGTTGAGCAGCAGGGCGCGGGTCCGGGGTGTGACGGCGGCGCGCACGGCGTCGAGGTCGAGCGCCCACCCCTCCCCGTCCGTCAGCCGCATGGGGACGGTGACGGGCACGGCCCCCGCCAGCCGCGCCTGCGGCACGTACACGTCGAACACGGGTTCGAGCATCAGCACCTCGTCGCCGGGGCCGTACAGCGCCAGCGCGAGGACATTCAGCGCCTCCGTCGCCCCCGAGGTCACGACCACATCGGCCCCGTCCACCCCGAGGTCAGCGCCGATGGCGTCCCGCAACGTGGGCAGGCCGACCGGGGGCGCGTACTGGTCCGAGACGCCCACCGCTCGCCGCGCCGCTTCGAGCAGGAAGGCGGGCGGGGAGTCCGACGGGAAGCCCTGCCCCAGATTGACCGCCCCATGCTGCGCGGCAAGGCGGCTCATGCGCGCGAACACGCTCTCCGAGGACGACCGGGCACGCGGCAACAGTTCAGGCATAGGGGCAGTCTGGACGCTCGAGCGCGGGAAGGGGAAGGGGGCGGGTCAGACAGGAGCTTTGGGTGGGTGGCCCGTGGCTCGTCGGAGAGACGGAGAGAGGGGGCCAGCGTCCTCCACAAGCGACGAGTCACCCGCCTATCCTTCCCCCCGTGCCCCCCTTCCTGCGCGGACTGACATTAGGCCTCTCGCTCATCGTCGCCATCGGGCCGCAGAACGCCTTCGTGCTGAGGCAGGGGTTGACGCGGCGGCACGCGCTCCTCGCGGCGGTGGCGTGTTCGTTGGCGGATACGGCGTTGGTGACGCTGGGGGTGCTGGGAGTCGGGGGCCTGCTGGCGCGGAGTCCTGCGCTGACGACCGTCGGGACGCTGGCGGGCGCGGCCTTCCTGCTGTGGTACGGGTGGCGTTCGTTCCGGTCGGCCCGGCAGCCGGGGACGCTGGAGACGGGCGGGCAGGCAGCCACCACACCGGGAACGGTCCTCGCCACTGCCGCCGCGTTCAGCTTCCTCAACCCGCACGCCCTCCTCGACACGGTGGTCCTGATCGGTGGGGCGAGCGCAGGACTGGATGGTGCAGGCCGAAACGCCTTCCTCCTCGGCACCATCCTTGCGTCATGGACATGGTTCTTCGCGCTGGCCCTGCTGGCGGGCCGCCTCGCGCCGCTGATGCGCTCGCCGAGGGCATGGCAGGTGCTGGACGTGCTGATCGGGGTGATGATGTGGGCGATTGCGGCGGGATTGGTGCTGGGGTTGCAAGAGGAGTGAGCGCCGCCTTATAAGGTCCCCGCCATTCGCTCAGGCACTCAGCCGGGGGTCGTCAACGTAGCGCGCGACCCAGACCAGCGCGGCATAAATGTCCTCACGCTTCAGGTCCGGGTAGTCGCTCAGAATCTCGTTTACTTCCACACCTGTGCCGAGCAGGTCCAGCACGTCACTCACCCGAATCCGCATCCCACGGATACACGGACGCCCGCCGCACTGGGAGGGGTTGAGTGTGATGCGGTCGAACAGGGGCATGGTTTGAAACCTACTCCCTGCCATACCGCAGCTAACGAGGTAGGGGCACTACGGACCACTGTTCCAGTTTCCGAATCGCGCTCAACACGTTCAACCAGTCCACCTTGTCTCCGGTCCGACCCTCCTCTTCGATGGAAGCTGTGTGTTGGCGGTGTAGAGATGCCAGCTTGGCGGCGTCCAGAACGCCAAGCTTTTCAACCTCGGAGAGACGTTCACGCATGGCAAGGTCAAGGCGATGGCGAAAGTCTTCTAGCTCCCCTTGAAACTGCGAGCCACTCAGATTCAGCCGTCCGCAGGACTCCACCCAGCAGAGCACGCCGTCCACTCGTTTCTCCTGGGTGTCCCACTGGACAGTCACCTCGTCGCCAATGCGCCAGAAGCGAATGACGGGCGGTGCCTGCAAATAACCCATATCCAGGTGGCGGGCGCTCCACCAAGACCCCGCCTCGTACCAGTCATCCCAGCGGTAGTGTGTCAGTGGGTCATCCTCTGGAGTGGAACGCCACCATTCGTTGACTTGCTCCCACCATATCTCCCAACGCCCAGACTCCACCCAGCCCGCGAACGGCTCAGGCAGTGGCTCCAACGAGTCGTGCGAAACGTCAATCAGGTCTTGCCAGAAGCGGGCAACTTGATAGTCAAGGTGGGGATCACGGCTGGGTTCCAAGCCAAATGCCGTCTCAAAATCCGGATGTCCTGTCGGTATGTCGCCTTGTGGTGTGGTGAGCCAATACCACCCATCCGTCAGCCAGAACCAACCGCTCAGGTATCGAGGCACATCAAAGTTGATGGCCTCCCAGCCCTGGATGATCTGTGGCAGAGGGCGCATGCGGAACTCGAAGAGGGGCGTCACGGGGAGAGCCTACACACGCAATTCCCGTTCAGCATTCGGCATTCGGCATACCCCACCTGCCTGCATAACCTTGCAACTTCCCACCCCCGCCTAACCCCGGCGTGCCATACTCCCTTTCTGGAATGCCCAAGCGCACTGACCTCCAGACCATCCTAATTCTCGGCAGCGGCCCCATCCAGATCGGGCAGGCCGCCGAGTTCGACTATTCGGGCACGCAGGCGCTCAAGGCGCTGAAAAAGGAAGGCTACCGCGTCGTGCTGGTGAACTCCAACCCGGCGACGATCATGACCGACCCCGACCTCGCCGACGCCACGTACCTTGAACCGCTGACGCCCGAGTTCGTCCGCAAGGTGATCGAGAAGGAGCGCCCCGACGCCCTGCTCCCTACCCTGGGCGGGCAGACGGCCCTGAACCTGGCGATGGAACTGCACGGCAACGGCACGCTGAAGGAGTTCGGCGTGGAACTCATCGGCGCGAACGCCGAAGCCATCCACAAGGGCGAGGACCGCGAGGCGTTCCAGGCCGCCATGAAGAAGATCGGCGTGGAGACGGCGCGAGGGAAGATGGTGCATTCGATGGAGGAAGCCGTCGAGTACCAGAAGGAGATCGGCCTCCCCATCGTCATCCGGCCCTCCTTCACGCTGGGCGGCACGGGCGGCGGCATCGCGCACACCTACGAGGACTTCCTGAAGATCACGGAGGGCGGCCTGCGCGACTCGCCGGTAACCTCTGTGCTGCTGGAAGAATCCATCCTGGGCTGGAAGGAGTACGAGCTGGAGGTGATGCGCGATCACGCCGACACGGTGGTTATCATCACCTCCATCGAGAATTTCGACCCGATGGGCGTGCATACCGGGGACTCGATCACGGTGGCCCCAGCGCAGACCCTCAGCGACGTGGAGTATCAGCGGCTGCGGGACCAGTCGCTCGCCATCATCCGCGAGATCGGGGTGGATACGGGCGGCAGCAACATCCAGTTTGCGGTGGACCCCAGCAACGGGCGCGTCATCGTGATCGAGATGAACCCGCGCGTCAGCCGTTCTAGCGCGCTGGCGAGCAAGGCGACCGGCTTTCCCATCGCCAAGATCGCCGCCCTGCTCGCGGTGGGCTACCACCTCGACGAGCTGCCGAACGACATCACTCGGAGCACGCCCGCCTCGTTCGAGCCGAGCATCGACTACGTGGTGACGAAGATTCCGCGCTTCGCCTTCGAGAAGTTCCCCGGCAGCAGTGACGCGCTGGGCACCCAGATGCGCTCCGTGGGCGAGGTCATGGCGATTGGCCGCACCTTCAAGGAGAGCGTGCAGAAGGCGCTGCGGAGCGTGGAAAGCGACGTGCGCGGCGCATTCGCCACCATGTCCGACGACGAGCTGCGCGGCCTGCTGTACGGCAACCCGCGCCGCCTGGAGGCCGTGCTGGAGCTGCTGCGGCGGGGCGAGGGCGTGAAGGCGCTGCACGACGCAACCAAAATTGACCCCTGGTTCCTCTCCCAGCTTCGGGAGATCGTGGACGCCGAGAAGGAAATCCTCGACCTCGGCCCCATCGCGGAGTGGAAATACGAAATCTGGCGCGAGGTCAAGCGGCTGGGCTTCTCCGACGCGCGGCTGGGCGAACTCGTGGGGCTGAGCGAGCTGGAGGTGCGCGAGCTTCGCAAGGCGGCGAAAGCCACCCCGGTCTACAAGACGGTGGACACCTGCGCCGCCGAGTTCGAGGCGTACACGCCCTATCACTACTCGACCTACGAGTGGGAGGACGAGGTGACGCCGACCGACAAGCCCAAGGTCGTGATCCTGGGGAGCGGCCCCAACCGCATCGGGCAGGGGGTGGAGTTCGACTACGCGACCGTCCACGCCGTCTGGGCGCTTCAGGAGGCCGGGTACGAGACGATCATGATCAACTCCAACCCCGAGACGGTCAGCACCGACTACGACACCGCCGACCGCCTGTACTTCGAGCCGCTGACCTTCGAGGACGTGATGAACATCGTCGAGCACGAGAAGCCCGTCGGCGTGATCGTGCAGCTCGGCGGGCAGACGCCCCTCAAGCTGGCGCGGCGGCTGGCGGACGCGGGCGCTCCCATCATCGGCACCAGCCCCGAGACGATCCATGAGGCGGAGGACCGCGCGAGTTTCAACGCCCTGTGCGAGCGGCTGGGACTGCCGCAACCGAAGGGCAAGGTGGCCGAGACGCCCGTGCAGGCCCGATCCTTAGCCGCCGAACTCGGCTTCCCCCTCATGGCCCGGCCCTCCTACGTGCTGGGGGGCCGCGCGATGCGGACGGTGCGGAGCATGGAGGAGTTGACGACCTATCTGGACGAGGTGTACGCCGCCGTCGAGGGGCAGCCGTCCATCCTGCTCGATCAGTTTCTGGAGGGTGCCCTGGAACTCGACGTGGACACCCTCTGCGACGGGGAGCGGGCGGTCGTGGCGGGCATCATGGAGCACGTTGAGGCCGCCGGGGTCCACTCGGGCGACTCCGCGTGCGTGCTGCCCCCGGTGAACCTGAGCGCCGAACTGATGGACCGCGTGAAGGCCGATACGGAACGCCTCGCCCTGGAATTGGGTGTGCGGGGCCTGATGAACGTGCAGTGGGCGGTGAAGGATGGCACCGCCTACATCCTGGAGGCCAACCCGCGTGCCAGCCGCACCGTGCCCTTCGTCAGTAAGGCCGTGAACCACCCGCTCGCCAAGAGTGCCGCGCGCATCGCCGTGGGGCAGACGCTGGAGCAGATCGGCTTTACCGAGACGCCCACGCCGGGCATGTACTCGGTCAAGGAAGTCCACCTGCCCTTCCTGAAGTTCGCGGGCGTGTCCCCCGTCCTCGGCCCGGAGATGAAGAGCACGGGCGAGAGCATGGGCATCGACGCGGACCCGTACCTCGCCTTCTACCGCGCGGCGCTGGGGGCCAAGAGCAACCTGCCCAGGGAAGGCACGGCGCTCCTCCTCGGGGACGGCCTGGACGACGTGGCCGCCACGCTGGAGGGTGCGGGGCTGCGGGTCATCCGCGAGCAGGAGGGCGACCAATTGCCCGACCTCCTCATCGACGTGACCGCCTCGCCGCTCCTCCGCCTCGCCCTGGAACGCGGCAAGCCCATCGTCAGCACCCGCGAAGGTGCCGAGTGGACGGCCAGGGCGATAGCAGCGGCGAAGGGGCAGGAGTTGGGGGTGCGGAGTTTGCAGGAGTGGGTGGAATAGGCATCTGGTAAGTTATGACAATGCCAACTTTTGAAGATTTGGGATCGGATAAACGTCAGTGGCTCACAGCCCTTGGTACACCCTTCTATCCAGACTATCTAGATGAAGCGAAGGTGGTGCATGAGCCAACCATCAAAAAATTTATTGAGTTGGTTGATAGCGCAACCTCATCAATCGATCTTTTCAATACCATACAGAAGGAAACCGGCAAGCAGCATACTCAACTACTCCGCGTTTTTAAGAAGTACGTTCTTCCCGGAATCTCTGTGGAGGCGACAAAAGTTAAGAAAAATGCCGCAGAAATTCTGAAACATCATTCACACGAGTTTCGTGATATTGAGTCTATTCGTAATCTAATAAAGAATCGTCCAACCGATGATGAGGCACTAGTAGCGGTCTTGCAGGAGTACTCAACGCGCGGCTCGAAGGGCTATACTCTTACCGAGGCATTCTTTGAGTGGTTTGAAAATAAGTATGACGGCATTTACACTATTAGCGGACCCAAGCGAGCAGGTACCGACATACAATTAAGAAGCCTCTTAAAAGGCTTTACAGATGAGGCACCAACTGATTTTGTTATCAGAGACGCCACTAATACCATAATTGCTGCTGGTTACGCTAGATATGACTCTGATCGCGGTGGTGCACAAGAGGACGACCGCACAGGCGGCAATAGTGACAAGATTACAAAAATTAGCGAGTACAACAACCGAACTGGCAGTAAGATAAAAATCATCTTTTTAAATGATGGACCTGGTTTAGCTCTTGGTTCAATGTGGCGTGACTATGCCGTCCTCGATGCCAAACCTGGTGTTCTAGTTTGCACTCTAAAGATGCTTGAAGATCGCCTTACTCAAGAGTGGCTAGAAAATGACGCCGATTTCGTCCGCTAGCTTTGCACGATTAACACCAAGCGGGCTATAGATGCTAAAGGGAGGGTTGACGGAAATCAATGGTGTAGTAGAAGTCGCTTTCTTAAAGCTTCCAATCTTCTTTCCACCATGAATAAATCTCTTATTAATAACCCTCGCCGCTAGACTTGAGTTGTCCATCATAATCCATCGCCGTCCCAAACGCTCGGCGGCGAAGCCTGTTGTTCCACTACCCGCGAAAGCATCCAACACAAGGTCTCCAGAGTTGGAGGACGCTTCGATGATCCTACAGAGAAGATCGAAATTCTTCTCTGTAGGATAGCCTGTTATATCTATATTTTGATTGTGTGCATCACGGTAATTCAACCAAATATCCTGTGCTGGTGAGCCAGGACGTGTATCAAGATAAACTTTTCGGCGCGGATTCCCTTTAGCGGACCAGACAATCTCACCACGCTCCTGATAGGCATCTAGTTTCGCTGGAACGTACTGCCAATGCTTACCTGCTGGCGGTAACATACCACGCCATTCACCACCCGTAGCACCATTGCGAACGCCGGGGGCGTGGATTGGTACTAACATGTATCGTCTGCCCGTCTCCGGCTCGATATGTCTATACTCTCTTTTTTCCTTTTCCTCGTCTAGAGGATCAAATTGTTGGCTCCACGTGTAAACTGCTGTCTTGCTGTAAAAAAGAATGTAATCGGATATATTACCATATTGCTTTCTCGTGTAATTTTTAGAATTACACTTCTTACGAGTAATCATGTTACGAAAATTCTCCTGTCCAAAAACCTCATCCATGATTACCTTGATTTGAAATATCATTCTTCCATCAAGATGAACGTAAATTGATCCGTCATCACTCAATAATTCACGCATAACAATAAGTCGTTGACGCAAGGATTCTATAAAATGAGCACCAAAGTGAACATCATCATAAGCATGTTCAAGGTCTCGGGATTCAAAAACACCCTTCGTTGCATAAGGAGGATCGATATATATCAATTTAACTTGATTTCTATAACCATCATGTAATAGGTCGAGCAGTCCGTCAAAGTTATCTCCGTAATAAAAACGGTTTGTGTTGCCATCCAACAGCCTCTCGAACGGTATACGACTACGTGCTAGAACTTCTGTCTCGGGAACTTTGCCTTCGTATAGGAGTTCAAATTCTCCCCCTCTTTGATGATTGGTTAAGCCCTTCCCATATTTACTATGTGCCATTGTTACTTCCCTCCACACAACTTCTAAGACTGGAGATCAGCAACCGAGCTATCTCACGACTCCTACCATACGC
Source organism: Deinococcus sp. YIM 134068 (assembly GCF_036543075.1). Taxonomy (NCBI): domain Bacteria; kingdom Thermotogati; phylum Deinococcota; class Deinococci; order Deinococcales; family Deinococcaceae; genus Deinococcus; species Deinococcus lichenicola. The sequence goes on along the minus strand of NZ_JAZHPF010000011.1, from coordinate 7,594 downwards.
ACTATCACACTTCAGGCTGAGATGTTCTTCGAGCTGCTGCAACTCATCAGGGTAAAGGTAGGCACTCAATCTAACTGACTTGCCTCCCTTCGCCTTTTTTCCAGGACTGAGGTTTGTCACATTAGGCATGTCAGACATGTTGACCCATATCAGACCTTTTGCCTACCACTCCCAACAAACATTGTGCACGATACCCGCATAGGTGTCAACTATACGAGAGTGTGAGTTACTCTTAGCCCAAATCCCTGCTCTAGCAGGATGAGCGAAGCAGGGAGGGCAACGCAAAACCACTCTTTGATCACGCCCCAGCACGGGCCGCAGCTCCAGTCGGTGGGGTTGGGCGGGGTGGGGTGGGGGAAGGCTACGGCTGCCACACCTGCCCTGGCATGACCTGTTCGGCGACGGCTCGCAGCCTCAGGTCGAAAGTCATGAACTGCACGCCGAGCGGAGAGACGGCCTGAGCGGCGGCAAGGTGAACGGCGTCGTAGGCCCGCAGAGCGTGGGCCTGCGCGAGGTCGGCGGCATCCTGTAACAGTTCCTCGTCCACAGCAACGTGCCGAAAGGTCGGCCAGTCGGTCCTGAACGCCTCCAGGGCCGTCTGGTACGCCCGCCCGCTCAGCAGCTTTCGAGCCCGCCGCCCGGTGAAGGCAGAAACCATTTCCACGTAGGTGATGACATGACAGATCACGCCGTCTGCCTGTTCCTTGCGGGCGGCGACCTGCCCATAGTCCGGTTCACGGGTGTAGAGGCGGAGCAGCGCGGAGGTGTCCAGGTAGAGCAGGCTCAAAGCGACGGCCCCAGGAGGTCGGGCAGCAGGTCCTCAATAGGGGGACCACTCACGGGGACGGGCTCAACCAGACCCTTCGGTTTTAAGCCCCAGGGTTCACCACCCAGCAGTCGCAGGGCGCGTTCACGGGCAGCCTGCTCGGCCTCGGCGGGCTTGTCCACGACCTGCAAAATGTCGCCCACATCGGCCTTGACACCGAGACGCCGCAAGCCCGTCACAAGGTCTACGAGCGTGCCTATCTCGACCCGTTCAACACGGCCCCGGAAGATGGCATTGATTGTTGCGGGGCGCATCCTGGCAGCCTCAGCCAGTTGCTTCTGACTAATATTGTGCCGCCGCAGGAGCTCAGCAAGACTGATTTGCATTTGTGCGGTCATTCTTACCACCTAGCGAAAGGGTAACACTTCCAAAGGTTAGAATGGGAGAGGAGACCATGGGGGCAATTTTCCAAGTTCCTGCCTCGGCACAGGCTGTAGCGACAGACGGTGGGGCTGGGCTGGGCGGGGTGGGAGCAGGCTAGAGGGCCAGATGCTCCCGCACCCTGGCGTCCAGTTCGAGCATCAGGTCTGTGGGGACGTTGCCCAGGCGGCGGAGAACACGGCTGAGGGCGACGGAGCGGATTTGCTCGACCTGCGCTTTGCTGTCCTCGTTCAGGCCCGTGCGCTGGTGGGGCAACAGGAGCTGAAAGGGATACACGCGCTCGACGTTGCTGGTCAGCGGGACCACGGTGATGACCACGTTGTTGGCATTGGCCGCGTTGTTGGTCAGCACCACGGCGGGCCGGGTGTAGTTGGCCTCGCTCTCGCGGGCGAGGCTGAAGTTGACGAGCAGGATGTCACCCTGCCGGATGAGCCCTACAGCCACTGGCTGCCGTCACTTTCCTCCAGCCCATCACCGTTCTCAAGGTCTACGAACTCGCCGGAACGGGCATAGTCGGCGTAGGCTTCGGCCAGTTCCTTCTCACGCAGGGCGTGAATGGCCTGGGCGACGGCTTCACTCCGGCTGCTCAGGCGGTGAGTCTTCTGGTACTGGTCGAGGTAACGGGCGAGGTGCGGGGACAGGCTGACCGTTACGCGTTGTGCAGTGTCGTATGTCATAAACTCATACTAACATTCATACCAACTTAAACACCTCAGCACAGGCCGCAGCGGTAGACGATGGGGCTGGGCGGGGTAGAGACAGGGGACGAAACAGTCTGCCTCCCGCTCAACCTCCGACTTCCCCTTACGGTCCTACACAACCTCTTGTGTAAGCCTGGGGTATGGCGACGAACCTGCAAATCGACCCGGAACTGCTGGAGCGTGCCCTCAAGGTCGGCGGGCACCGCACCAAGCGCGAGACGGTGAATGAGGCTCTGGCCGAGTACATCCGGCACCGCGAACAGCTCAAGATTCTGGACCTGTTCGGAACAGTGGATCCGGCAGATATGGCGACCGACGAGGAGATGCGGGCGCAGCGCAAGCGCTCGTGAAGGTGATCGTTGACAGCAACGTGTGGTTCGGAGCCATCAGGAAGCGGACGGGCGAGCCTTCGCCCGAGTTGAGGATGCTGAGTGATCTGGTGCGCGAGGGCCGCGTCCAGATGCTGGGCTGTATTCGGCAGGAGGTGTTGCAGGGCCTGCACAGGCCGGAGGTCTTCGAGCGAATCCGCCAGAGTCTGCGCGCCCTCCCAGATCGAGAGGCGTCTTTCCTCGAATACGAGTTGGCGGCAGCGTTCTTCAACACCTGCCGGGGCGAGGGCATTCAGGGGAGCAGCACGGATTTTCTGATCGCCGCTTGCAGCGTGACCTGGGGCCTGCCCCTGCTGACCAAGGATAAGGATTTCCAGCGGTACGCCGAGCATGTGCCGTTGGAGCCGGTCAAGGTCTAGCCTCCGACCCCTGTTCGTATGTCATGCTGCTCTCATGCCGTCCATGCGTGCCTTCCTCGCCCCGCTGGCCCTCTCGCTCACCCTGCTGGGCACGGCCCACGCCGCCACCGCCCTCACCACCGCGAACTCGAATCTGCGGCGGACGCCCGACGCGGCGGCCCCCATCCTGAACGTCGTGCCGCGTAACACGTTGCTGCTCGTGGCGTGCCAGGGCGAGTGGTGCCGCACGAGCTACGGGGGACGCGGCGGGTACGTCGCGCGCTCGCTGCTGCGTCCCGTGACGGGCAGCGCCCGCCTGACGGGGCAGGGCACGGTCTACTTCCGAAGCTGCGTGCAGGTGCGGGCGGCGGGCCGGGCACCCCTGCGCCTCGGTGAGCCGGGCTACCGCACCGCGCTCGACCGCAACGGCAACAGCGTGGCCTGTGAAGAGGGGGAATAGGGCTATAAGGCGGGCTTGAGGGGCGGCACACCCACGCCCTCTCCCCCCGCCCTACCCTCGGGGCATGACCGACAAGGGAAACGAGGCCGAGCAGTTGCGCGACATGGCCGCCGAGCGGCAGGAGCACGAGGAGGCGAGCGGCAAGACGAGCGCAGGCGGGGCGGGCAGCACGGGCACGCCCGGCAACACCGAGTCGGGTGTGGACACCACCGACGCCGAGGACGGCGGCCCGCGCTCCGGCATCACCGAAAGCTGAGCGTCCACACGGGCAAGGGCCGCACGGGAGATTCCGGCGCGGCCCCTTCTCTTGCTTGACATGTCTGCCCTACCTGCCGAACAACTTCAGATACTCCCCGTACCCCTGCGCCTCCAGCTCCCCCACGGGCACGAAGCGCAGCGCCGCCGAGTTGATGCAGTAGCGCAGGCCGCCCTGAGCCTGTGGCCCGTCCGGGAAGACGTGGCCGAGGTGCGAGTCGGCGAGGCCCGAGCGAACTTCCGTGCGGGCGTAGCCGATCTTGTAGTCGGTATTTTCGGTCAGGCGGACGGAGGGGATGGGCCGGGTGAAGCTGGGCCAGCCGCACCCCGCGTCGTACTTGTCGAGCGAGCTGAAGAGCGGTTCGCCCGACACCACGTCCACGTAGATACCGTCTTCCGTGTGGTCCCAGTATTCGCCCGTGAAGGCCCGCTCGGTGCCCTCCTGCTGGGTCACGCGGTACTGCATGGGCGTGAGCTTCTCGCGCAATTCGTCGTCGCCCGGCTTGACGAAGGCGGCCCTGGGCGTGTCGGTGGTCATGGGGCGAGTGTAGGCAGGGAGCAAGCGCGAGAATAGGACCTCGGCCCGCGCCGCCAACTCCACGGGAGAACCGACGCCGTGTGGTGAATGGTGCCCGCCTCCCTTGCTTTGCTTTTTAAAGCGAGGCATCATGGCCCCATGACTCTCTTCACTCCCTCCTCCCCGGGCAAGGTGCGCGTGGATATCTGGTCGGACATCGCCTGCCCGTGGTGCTATGTGGGCAAACGGCGCTTCGAGGCGGCGCTGGCGGACTTTCCTCACCGTGACCGGGTGGAGGTCGTGTGGCACTCGTTCGAGCTGGACCCCTCGGCCCCGTCCGAACGCGGGCAGTCCATGAGGGCCATCCTCGCGCGCAAGTACGGCGGCGGCGAGGCCGGGGCACAGCGGATGCTGGACGAGATGACCCGGACGGCGGCGGGCGAGGGGCTGGAGTACCACTTCGAGCGCCTGCAACCCACGAACACCTTCCTGGCACATCAGGTCATCCACCTCGCGGCGGAGCATGGCCTGGGCGACGCGATGAAGGAGCGCCTGCTCGCGGCCTTCTTCGTCGAGGGCGAGTTTCTGGGCGACCGGGAGACGCTGGTGCGGCTGGCGGCGGAGGTCGGGCTGGACGCCGGGGAAGTGCGCGCGGCGTTGGAGAGCGGGCGTCACACGGCGGACGTGCGGCGGGACGAGGCGCAGGCCCACGCCCTCGGCATCGGCGGCGTGCCCTTCTTCGTGCTGGACGGCAAGTACGGCGTGAGCGGTGCCCAGTCCCCGGAGGTCCTGCGCGGGGCGCTGGAACAGGTCTGGGCCGAGACGCACCCCGCGCCCCTGACCCTGCTGGGCGCGGACACGCCCGCCGACGGCTGCGAGGACGGTCAGTGCGCCCTTCCCGAGCGGGACACGGCGGGGACGCAGGGCTGAGCGGCGGACGCCAGGGGACCTAACGTCCGCCCAGCAGCCGCCCGACGAGCAGTTGCGTCCCGACCAGCACCACCGCGAAGCCCAGCGCCGACCCCGGCTCCCGCACCCCGAAGAGGGCCACGCCCGCGAGCAGCCCGACGAGCACCCGCACGACGAGCCGGGCCTGACCCCCGCCGCCGCGCAGCGCGGGCACGAGCAATCCCACCCCCACCAAACCCGCGACGACCACCCCCAGGTCGAGCGGGTCGCGCCGTTGCCACCACGTCACGCCCAGCAGCGCGGCCACGAGCAGCAGCGGGAGGAGGAGCGAGGGGGGCCTCACCTCACCGGCTCCAGAAGTCGCAGCGGTGTTCCTGCCGGAAGGCCGTGCTCTCGGCCACGCGGCCCGGCGCGAAGGTCAGGAGGTTGTTCCGCGCGGGATCGAGGGGCCTCCACTCCGGCACACCGGGGCGGGCGGGCACGTTGGGATTGCCGCTCCGGGCGAAGTTGGCCCAGTACGTCCGCATCAGCCGGGCGAGGTCCGCCTGCACGGGCGTGAACCTGGCCGGATCGGCGAGGCCCTCCAGCCGGGTGCCGAAGACGCTGATGATCTCGGCGGCGTGGTAGGCCCCGTAGCTCGGCACGCTCCGGGTGACTGGGAGGGCGATGGGCGCGGTGCGGTCGCGGAACTCGTAGGCGTACACGGGCGTCACGCGGGCGAGGGTGCGGGAAATGTCGTTCACCGGGCAGGCGAACAGCCCGTCGGTCACGAGCGCGGCGGCGGTCAGCCCCACCGTCGGGTAGTCGCGGGCGGCGTAGGTGGCGAGCACGCGCGGCGCGTTCCACCCCTCCAGCACGGCCACAAGCGCCCAGTACTGCCACAGCGGAATGTCCGCCTCCCGCCCGAGGGGGGCCACGAAGAGGGTCCCCTCGTCGAGGTTGCTGCCGATGAGGACAGGCACACGGTTGAAGCTTCCATCCTCGAACACGTCGCGGGGGGCGCGGGGAACGGTGCCGTCGCCATACACGGGGGGCAGGTCCACCGACCCCGGCGCGCGGCGGCCCGGCACGGGCGTCCTCAGCACCCGCTCGACCGGCACCGCGCGCAGGCAGGCGGCGTCCCCGTCGGGACAGCCCAGGGCGCGGGCGTACTCCCGGCCCGTGTTGAGCGCCTCCGGCAGCGCCGTCATGTTGATCTCGGGCGTGCAGGGGCCGCTCTGGAGGATGGCCCGGTCGAACAATCCCACCGCCGACGGCGAGGCGAGTTGCGCGCACACGCTCATGCCGCCCGCCGACTCGCCGAAGAGGGTCACGTTGCCGGGGTCGCCCCCGAAGACGGCAATCTGGGACCGCACCCAGCGCAGGGCCGCCTGCTGGTCGAGCAGCCCGTAGTTGCCCACCGTCCGCCCCTCCAGCAGCGCGGGCGCGGCGAGGAAACCCAGCGGCCCGACGCGGTAGTTCAGCGTCACGACGACCACGCCCTGCTCGCGGGCGAGAACGCGGGCGTCGTAGTCGCTGCCCGCCCCGGTGCGGAAGGAGCCGCCGTGAATCCAGACCATGACGGGGGCGCGCACGGCCTGATCGGGGGCGGTGACGTTCAGGTACAGGCAGTCCTCCACCCCGCGCAGGCCCCCGCCCGCCTGCGGGTAGCGGACCTGGGCGCACGCCTGCCCCGGAACGGAGGCATCACGTTCCCCCGACCACGACGGCGCGACCTGCGGTGCCCGCCAGCGCAACTCCCCGACGGGCGGCGCGGCATAGGGAACTCCCTGGAAGACGCGCACGCCCTCCGCCTCCCGGCCCACGAGCGTCCCCTGGACCACCCGCACCCGCACGGGCACTCCCGGCGCGGCGACGGGCGCGGCCTGCACCGGCGGCAGGGGCGTCTCCTGCGGCGCGGAAGTGATGGACTCCTGGGCACCCGCGCCTCCCAGCAGCAGGGCGGCGAACAGCAGTAAGCGCGCGAGCGGCGACATGCGACAGGCTAGAGCGGGACGCCGGGTGGGAAAACGGGGGCGATGACCCAAACGACAGAGTTTAAGAAGACCAGAAGACCGCCGCCGGGCGAGGAAGTCCTCAGCTCCAGCGGCGGTGTGGATGTTCGGTGCTCAGGCCGGGTCGGGCGTCAATCCCGTGTGGGAGGCGGGGCCGTCCGGCTCGCCCGAGGGGCGCGGCGGGGTCGCGTCGGGCAGAGTCCCCCCGGCGAGGACCGTCCGCACGTCGTCGCCCGTCAGGAACTCGCGGGCCATCAGCGCGTCGGTAAGGCGGTGGAGGACATGGGCGTGTTCAGTGAGAAGGGCCACGGCGCGGTCGTACTGCCCGTTGAGGATTTCGCCGAGGGCCACGTCGATGTGTTCGGCGGTGCGGTCGCTGTAGGCCCCGCGCTGCGGCCCGTAGCCGAGATACCCCTCGCTCTCCTGCGCGAAGGCGATCTGCCCCGCGTCCGACATCCCCCACTCCGTCACCATGCGGCGGGCGATGTTCGTCGCCTGCTGGAAGTCGTTCGCCGCGCCCGTCGTCACCTGCCCGGTGGCGACCTGTTCCGCCGCGTGCCCGGCGAGCGCCACGCAGATGCGGTCGAGCAGCGCCGCCCGCGTGTGGTGCATCCGGTCCTCGGGCGTGTACAGCGCCGAGCCAAGCGAGCGACCACGGGGAACGACGGTGAGTTTGTGCGCCTTGTCCGCATGTGGAAGGAGCTGAGCGGCGAGAGCGTGCCCGACCTCGTGATATGCCGTCACCTTGCGGTCCGCTTCCCTCACCACCAGTGAGCGGCGTTCGGGTCCCATCAACACCCGGTCCCGCGCCTCGTCCACATCCC